>DATFJH010000150.1:0-4146 GCA_035269265.1 Candidatus Absconditabacterales bacterium | reverse complement strand
ATGTCAGGATGGTTTTTTGATGAGAAAAAAAGTAAAAAAAATGATGATGAAGGAAATGTATATGAATCAAAAATGGATTATGTATGAAATGTAGCAAAATTTTTGGAAGATGGAGTCAAGGAAATGACAAAAGATATTAAAAAATTTTAATCAATTGATAGTTGATAATGGATAATTGAAAATTAATTACCCACTATCAATTATCTATTATCAATTAACAAAGACATGATAATAATACATCTAATAATATTGGTGATAACTTTTTATTTGTTGGCAATTGTTTGTGACAAATATTTTGTAGATTCTTTAGAACATATTTCAGATAAATTAAAATTGTCAAAAGAGGTAACATGAGCAACCTTTATGGCTGTAGGTAGTAGTGCTCCAGAACTATTTACTTCTATTTTTGCTCTTTTTGCAATACTAGGTTCTTGAAATACTGAATCAAGCATATGAGCTGGTACTATTGTTGGATCTGCTATTTTTAATGTATTGATAATTATCTGAGCTACTGCTGTAGTTATCAAGAAAAATAATGCTATAAAATGGAAACCAATAATGCGTGATCTAATTTTTTATAGTTTAACTATAATACTACTATTTGTCACATTTTGGGATGGAGTTATTACATTTTATGAAACAATCATATTTGTGTCTTCTTATATACTATATATATTTGTAGTAAAAAACTGGAGCAAATGGTTAAATTATGATGAAAACTTGGAAGTTCCAGATATAGTAGCATGATTTGAATCAAAAGAGGAAGAAGTTAGATCATCTTATTCTTGGTTATGAAGATTAACGACAAAAGTTTTTGACATAATAATACCAAATCCAAAATTAGGTAAAAATAGATTTTATCGAACCTTCTTGGTAAGTATTATACTTATAGCTTTATTATCACATTTTATGGTAGAATCTGCCGTGTCTGTAGCCTCATATTTTGGCATATCTCAAGCAATTATTGGTCTAACAATATTAGCTGCTGGTACTTCAATACCGGACTTAATATCATCTGTAATTGTATCAAAAAAATGACATGGGAATATGTCTATAAGTAATGCTCTTTGATCAAATATTTTTGATATATTGTTTGGATTGTGATTTGTATATTTTGTATATTTTCTAATCTATGGAATCAACAATGATATAGTTGTAGATAAATCAAATTTACTTTTGAGTATAGGTTTACTTTTTGGTTCTGTACTTGTTATCTTTTTGTGATTCTTGTTGTATAAATGGAAATTGAAAAAAGGTCTTTGATGGATTTTGATTTTGATATATTTAGTTTATTTGATTTTTAATTTATTGAAAGTTCGTTGAGTTTTATAACAAACACTTATAATATAATTTTTTAAAAAAACCACAATATTTTTATTATTTGGTCTTTTTTTTATTAAAATCAATTTTATTTAATCAAATATTTAACCTCTAACTTACCTTCTTCAAAATCTTTTTGATATTCCTCTGGCATAGATTTAATAATGGCTCACAAATACTTGTTATCTCGAGAATCTAGTCGTTTCTTATAATAATTTCAACCCGACATTCATTTAGGAGCAAAATAACTATTATTGTCTGACATATAAGCTATAGTTTTAGTTTCTCAGTAACCATCCTCATAATTATGGATTTCTATTGTAGATACAAATTCTTCTCAATACTTATGAAAATCATCTGTCACAATAAATGAATCTCATTGCTCAACAAGAAATAGTGGTTGTTCTGGATATTTACCTTTTCTGTTTGATTCTTTTACATCTCGCTCAAAGCTTTTAAAATAATCACAATACTCTTTTGATGTTTTTGTAATTTCTTGTTTATATTTTGAATATAATTCCTGAAATACAAAACTATTAACTTCTAAATTGTCTATAAAATATTTGTATGCATCTTTTTTTGTATAATTATGCTTGTTATCTTTTATTAACATATTAAAAAGCTGTCTAATATCTGAATACTTGCAGACTGAAAATAATTCATGTTTTTTTCAAAATCACTCTAAATAATAACAAAATGCTGATAAATCTAATTCATCATCATCGATTTTAGATTGAATCTCATCAGAAGCTTTTTGTGTTATTTGATCATATTTAGATTTATGATCTTGTGCTATTTGTTCTACAGGAATATTGAATTTATCACATAGTTTGTCTAATATCTTTCGATTTCTAGAATTAGAAAATATATCTCATAAAATTGATGGGAAGTCATTAGCATTGTAATGTATAGTTTGTTTGTCTTCAATATAATTCGCTATGTTATCTTCTTTTAAAATATGTGATCATGATGCAAGTTCTAGACTCTTTATATAATCTAAATCTTCTTTATTAAGCAAAGATATAATATCTTTTGTAACTTCACTATGACTTGTATTATGACTATTTATATGATAACTTTTAATAAATCAATGATTGTCTTTCCCTATTTTATGTAAAAGATAAACATCTAATATTGCTTTTGATAGTTCCTCGTCTGTAATATTAAATCATTGAGCTATCTTTTCCACATCTTCAATTGTATACATTTGTTTTAATACGTGCTCTTGATTTTCTACAAGATCAATTCATTTCTTTTTTCGAACATCATTTAAACTCATGCCATTTGGGTGCCAAATTAATTTACCAATCAATCATGATTGTATAGATTGTAAGGCTAAAGTTTTTTGTATATCTTCTGGTAAATCAAATAGCACACTTAGACATAAATAATATTGGCAAACATATGCAGCTGAAGATTCTACATTTACAACCGAAGATACATATTCTTGAATCTCTTTTTTTTCAGCATCATCTTGTGTGGAATTATAAGATAACAATAAATTATTTAGATTTTCTTTTTTGTTACTGCTAAATTCTCAACGTAAATTATTTCTTAACTCTGTTTCATCTTTTTCTCAAATATTGAATTGATCTCATGCAAATAGATCTGAATTACTATAAAAAAAATCATATGCTGACCTGACGATTTGTTGCAATGATTCTCATTTAATTTCTATAATTTTGTCTCAAACAGTTATATTCTTTCTTTCATCTCAATATTTAAAAGAATTTTCTCAGACTATATATTGTAAAGAATATTGCTTGTTTGATTCATCATATTGTAAATGTCACACTAATTGGATCATATTATTTTTATCTCAAGCATATTTAGGGATATAATTTACATATTTGGGTAAAAATCTAAAGACCTCTCATTCAGAAATATCTTGTTCTAAATCTACTCACAAAACTTTTGCTGTTAGATCAAAATCCATAGATGCCATTGCTTTTGATTTTAGTGAATCAGATGGATATTGGTCTATGTATTTAGTCATATTTAATAAATGATTATAATAATCACGTTTATGATTTCTGTATGCAGCAAATGCCTGCTTGATAGAAGCCCCCCATAAACTTCACTTAGAATGTTCTGTAAGATATACTCATTCTGTACTATCTTGTATTGCAACTGTGTATTCTCAATCTTCCTCTTTTTTGAAAACTGGTTTGAAATACTCATCGTAATTTCCACTACCAAGTCATAACATTGACACTTGTGCATCATATCCAGTACTATTATATGATGGTAATAGTATTTTAGCATCAGCTACTGTAAAATTATTTGAGTCTATACCAAAAAGTTGACACAAATCTTTCATTAAATCTTCAAAATTTTCTAATGATTCTATATTTTCAAAAAATCTATTTTTAAATTCTTTTTCTAATCAATCCTTATGCCATTGATGTAAAGCTAATTGAAGTTCATATTTTTTTCACAACTTAGGTAATCCCCTACCATCGAGCACATTTCAATTAAAATCGGTACGTTCTTGAATGCTTGGCTCATTTATTAAATCTGGCTGATCGACAGAAACTTTATTATTCATCTAGTTTTATGAAAAAATAAACTATAGTAAATACTTTATAGTTATTTATACAATAAAGTCAATTATTTTTTAAGTCAATTCTCTTCTAATACTCTTGTCCAATCAAACCAAAATTTCATATACAATTCTATCTGAGTTTTCTGATAGTTTTTTTATTGTATTTTCTCATTCTAAACCAATTACCTCTACTTTATCTCCAATACTAGCTCACTGATTTAATTCAAAAGAAGATAAATTCATGCAAATAATACCTATTTGTTGGACATAATCTTTTTTAT
>DATFJH010000149.1:0-17381 GCA_035269265.1 Candidatus Absconditabacterales bacterium | reverse complement strand
TTTTGCATTTTCAGCTCTGTATTTAAACTTTAACTCAGATATCTGTTTTTCTTTCAATTCTTCAAGAGTTATTTTATCTGAACTTAGATAATAACATTTTTTCTTCTTTTTATCATACAACAAAATAAAGTTTATTGGTTTTTGTCTGGTTAACATAGATAAAATTGTTTTTACTATGCTTTTTCTTTTAAAAGAAGATATGTTGTTTGTCTTATCTTCATTTCTCCTTGGTACAAAAAGAGAATTGTCATAATATAAAAAATACCTTTTTCTCATAGTTTTGTTTTTTTGTTTTACATAAAAATATTGTTTTTAACAAAAAAGTCAACAAAAAGCTCCTAAAAAATATAGGAGCTAATAATTAGTTTAAAGATGGTCTGCTTGGAAAAAATTGCATCAAACATCTTAAGTCCTCAATTTTTTGAAAAACCATTTCGTTTTTTGTTATAAACTTAAATGGAGTTTCTAATTTTGGTAAGGCTTCTTTTTTAATTTCATTTAAAGAGCCTTTTGCCTTATATATATAGCATACATCTTTTTTTGTATCTACCATACATACAAAGTCTACAAAGTTATTTTTGCAGATTTCATGGATTATTTTTTCTATTTCCAACAGATCTTTTCCAACAGCAACGGCTATTTTATTTAAATCTTCTTTATTCCTGTCTTTTTGTCCCAATCTTTCAAAAAAATCGTCATCAAATAGTTTTTCTGCATCTACAAAAATTAAATACCTTTCACTAAATTTCTTCATATCTACATTTTTTTTTGTTTATATTAATTTTATTTAGAATAATTTTTTAATAAAAATCCCACAAAAGTCAAGTTTATTTTCTCTTGAAATTTATTATAATTTATTTATTAATGCTACTGCTTCGTTTATGTCAATTGAAGCTTTGTTCTACAAAAAAGCCGAAAGATTTTTGTCTTTCGGTTTTTCTATTTGATTTTTTATTATTAATCTGTATTTTAAAGTTGGTTGTTTAATTTTTTTTCATATTTTTTTTGGTTTTGGGTTATAAGGATGGGAATTTTTGTCCCATCCTTTTTTTGACATATAGGAATTTCTAAAGAACTAAATTCCTATATGCCACCGCAATGCTGCGGGGTAAACACATAAAACGACGACACCACGAATGGTCGGGGTGCACGTCTTATTTTTTTGTTTTTATAACTTATACTCTAAATTAAGAAGTAAGAAAGAAAACATTTATGTATATTTATATTTTTTTTAATAAAAAAGACTTGAAATTTGTGTCCATATTCGTACATTCTTGTCCAGTTACCGAAGACAGTAGGCAATTCTTTAGATAGAAAAATAAGTACCTACCTAGGTTATATCAAAAATATTTTTGTTATAACTTTCGTCTTGGACGATCGTTTTTTTTATAAAAAAGTGTTCGTTTGTATTTAAATTTAGAAAAATTTAAAAAATGGCTATTACCAAAAAAAAGAAACAAGATTTAATTAAGCAATATGTACAAGATTTGCAAGAAGCAAAAAATCTTGTTATTTTCAAGCAGAGCGGATTGTCTGTTTCTACAGATGCCGACATTAGGAGAGAGGTTAGAGAAACCGAATGAAAGTACAATGTTGTAAGAAAAAGATTGTTTTTAAGAGCATTAAAAGAGGCTGGTTATCCAGAAATAAATTTGGACCAAATACCAGGATCTGCTGTTGCGGTATATTCAAAATGAGATGAATATGCACCACTAAAGGTCATAAACAAATATTCAAAAGAGTTTGATAAAGATAAAAAAATAGAAACTAAATTTGAGTTTTTATGATGATGGTTTGATAGAAAGTGGAAAGATGCAGAATATGTAAATGAAATGGCGAATATTCCAAGTAGAGAAGAATTATTATCTAAATTGGTATGGATATTCAATTATCCTGTACAATCACTTACTTCTGTATTGGATCAAATTGCAAAGAAAAAAGAAGAAGGATGAAATGCTACACCTGTAACTGAAGAAACTAAAGAAGAACCAAAAGAAGAGTTAAAAGAAGAAACTAAAGAAAAAGTAGCAGATGAAGCTACAAAACAAAAAACTGAAGAATCTTCAGATAATGAAGAAAAATCAGAATAATTACAAAGTTGTAACGATGAAACGTTTCAACGAAGCAACGTTTATATTTACCTATTAATTAGTATTGATAATGGAATTGTCAAAAAACGCACAAAAAATCATGGATTTAGTAAAAGAAATGAGTGCTATTGAGTTAAATGAGCTTGTTAAAGCTTTTGAAGAAGAATTTGGGGTTACGGCTGCTGCGACTGTTGTTGCTGCTGGTGGTGCTGCTGCTGGTGGTGCTGAATGAGAAGCTGAATGAGATTCTGCTTCAAATGTTGAGCTTACTGAAATTGGTGGTCAAAAAATTGCTGTGATCAAAGTAGTAAAAGAATTACTATGACTTTGATTGAAAGAAGCAAAAGAAATGGTAGAAAAAGCTCCTGTAATTTTGAAAGAAAATGCAAAAGATGATGAAATTGAGGCTTTCAAAACAAAGTTAGAAGAAGCTGGTGCTACAGTAAATTTGAAGTAGTCTAGTTTTTGGTATAGATACTTGATTTTTCTTTGTAAAAAGATAAATCTAATATAGTGTCTACATAGTACCAAAAAATTTATTTTAATTCAGAAAATCGATAATGAGCGTTACTGTAAAACAAATAGTAGATGCACAGGTGCATGTTGGTACATTAAAAAGTGAGGCACATCCCAAAACAAGTGATTTTCGAGTAGATGTTGTAAATAATATTGTGGTATTAAATCCAGAAATGATTTTACAACAACTTGATAATGCAAAAAAGAAAGTACAATCTGCCAAAAAAGACGGTAAGAGTATTTTGCTTGTATGTGAAAAAAAGATGTATGCTGATGAGGTCAAAAAGCTTTGAGAAAAGTATGATGTTTCATATTTAAATCACAAAGCTCCTGGGGGATTTGTAACTAACTTTGATACATTTAAGAGTAGAATTCAATCTATGAACAAAATGATGTCATTTATTGAAACAGAAGAATTTGATTCTCTTACAAAAAAGGAACAATTAATTCATAAAAGAAAACTTGCTAGAGCAAAAAAGGTTTATGAATGAGTTAAAAATCTCACAGCAAAACCAGGTTTGGTTATTGTAGTAGATGGTTCAATGATGGAAAATTTCATCAGAGAGACCAATTCTCAAGATAATATAGAAACTATTGTTATAGCTTCTACAAACTACAATAAATATTTGTGAGAAAATGACATAATTGCCAATATGTTGAGTTACAAAAGTATAGATTTTGTAATGAATTATATATTATCTTAATATAGATATATGCCAACAAAAACCCAAGAAAAAACAGAAAAAAATATTGATACTGCTAAATATGTTCCTAGTAGTTCTGATAAAAAAAGAGCTATTATGATGTATTTGTTTTTTGGTATTATGGTTTCGATGTCAAAAAAGAATTTAAATAATTTTGAATATTATCACCTAAAGCAAGCTTCAGGTCGATGGATAATCTTTTTATTAATTTTAGTTTTTGATGTTGTATTGCTTTTTATACCAGTAATTAAATATTTGGGTCTTTTGCCATTGATAGTTCTTTTGGTTGCATTAGTAATAAGTGCAAAACAAGCTCGAGATGGAAAGTATTTTGTAGATAAAAAAGACTCACCGCTTGCTTTGTTTTCTTGAGTTGGTGGTTGGTTTATAGATTTGTTTGAGATAAGTGTTACGACACCTCAAATGGATTCTGACAGTATTTCTGATTTACCAAATCAAGATCAAAAAAACACTACAGAGGAAGATTCTTCAAAATTAGATATAGAGTTAGATCTTCAAGATCAATTTAAATAAAAATTTTATTCTAAAACATATCATCATGGCTACAGATATAAATCTATTGAAACAGTTGAGAGAAGCAACATTTGCACCTCTTAAAGATTGTAAAGATGCTTTAGTACAAGCAGATTGAGATTTAGAAAAAGCAAAAGAAGTTTTAAAAGAAAAATGAATTTTAAAAGCTGGTAAAAAATCAGACAGAGAGACAAATGAATGAATCGTAAAATGATTACAAGAAAATGATAAAATAGCTTGAGTAAAGTTACTTTGTGAGACTGATTTTGTTGCAAAAAATGAGGATTTTCAAGCCTTAGCTGACAAAATTTTGGCTAAAATCATATCACAAGATTCTGTTTTTGAGTCAAAAGAAGATGCACCAGAAGATTTGGTTGCTAATATAGATGAGATGGTTAAAGAAGCAGTAGGATCTTTGGGTGAAAATATGCAATTAGCTGATGTAATTTGTACAAAAGATACAGGTTTTGTTTACAATCATCCAGGTAATAAAGTAGCATCTATAGTTTATTATAGCTGAGAAGATTCTGATATAGCAAAAGAAATAGCTTTGCAAGTAGCGGCTATGAATCCTATTTATTTAGATTTTGATTCTGTTCCAAGTGATATTGTTTCAAAAATGGAACAAGACTTCCGTCAAGAACTTATAGAATCTGGGAAGCCTGAAAATATGATTGATCAAATATTAAAATGAAAATTAAGTAAAGCTTTGGCAGAGGATGTTTTGTTGGAACAAGAATATATAAGAGACGGATCTAAAAAAATAAAAAATATTATACCAGAATGATTTACTGTAAAATCTTACAGAAGATTGTCTGTTAAATAATTTGTCGCCATTGCGACTTCTGATAGCTTTTATTTTTGTGACCTTTAGTTTCTCCAAATCTTTTTAGGAAACTACTTGCACTTAAATTATTGGTTATTGGTTAGGTTTTATTACTCAATAAGTTTAAAATGCAAAAGTATGAATTGGTTTTATTGTTAGACTATCAAGCACAAGACACAACAAGAAAGGATTTGTTGTCAAAATTTGAGTCTAATTTCAAAGACAATATTTTAGCAAAAGATGATATGTGACTACAAGAGATGAGTCATGATATGAAAGGTAAAAAATGAAATAATAGAGCATATTTTGTTTCTTATCATATAAATGCAGATGCAAACAAATTAAATGAAATTAGAAAAAATTTCCTGTATGCAAATCTTGTTGTTAGATATGATGTTTTTAAAATGTGAAATGAACAGACTTTTTTTGAATTTGATAAATTACAAAAAGAGTTAGAAAAAATTATAGATTCACGAGATGATAAAAGGTTTGGTAATAAAATATCGTTTTTCTCGTTGGATGATAATTCTAAGTATATAAATTGGAAAGCTGTAGTTATTTTGAAAAAGTATATAACAAGATTTTGAAACATAAAACCTAGGAAATATACTAAAAATTTAGTTAGAGTACAAAAAAAACTAAGAAGAGAGATAATTAGAGCTAGAACATTAGGATTATTAGAGTTTTCAAGAAAATAAACAGATCAAAATAATTTTATTTTACAAAAAAAAGTCATGGCAAGTAAATTAAGAAGGATCAGAAAATATAAATGGACAAAAAGGCTAAAAACTCATTGATTTAGAGAAAGGATGAAAAAACGAACAGGTAGAAGAGTATTAAAAAATAGGAGAAAAAAAGGAAGAAAAAAGCTAACACCACAAAGATCTTAATATAAAAATTTTATGTTAAGATCCTTTTTGTAAAAGGAAATAGTCTTTGGTCATTAATTATTGTTTGTAATTACAATACACTGGCTATTGACTATAAAAAAAGACTAACAGCTAAAATGTTTACTTTCCCTAAAAATTTCAAACACATGCCTACAAAAAAAACAATAAAAAAAACAAAGGTTTCTGCAAAGACAAATAAAAATACAATACCTGCAGTTTTTGATAACTACTTTCAAAAAGATGGTAGAATTTTTCTTAACAAACCAAAAAACTTTCAAAGTTTTCCAGATTTGTTAGATCTTCAAAAAAAATGATATCAAGATTTTATACAAAAATATATTCATAAGTTGTTTGAGGATATAAATCCTATATGGGATATTGCATGAGAAAAGATGTGCGTTACAATATCTGATATAAAAATATCTGATCCATCAAATGATATGGAAGAGTGCAAGAAAAAAGAGCTTACATATGGATGAGTTATATCATGAAAAGTAAAGCTTGTTGAAAGAACAGAAGAAGAAGGTAAAAAACCAACAGAAAAGGTTGTTTTTTCAAAACGTGCAAATGTTGGTACTTTACCAATAATGACACCATTTGCTTCTTATATAATAAATGGAGTTGAAAGAGTTATTATATCCCAGATTATTAGATCTTATGGTATATTTTACAACAAAAAAGATTTTTGATTTTGATTTAAATTAATACCAGAAAGATGACCTTGGATAGAAACAAAGGTGGAAAAATCTTGAGTTGTAGTAGTTAGAGTAAATAAATCAAGAAAATTTCCTATCACTACATTACTTAGAATATTTTGAGCAGAAACAGATGAAAGTATAAAAGAATTATTTTTAGATCACATAGAGGAGGATGATACTGATTATATAGATATCACTTTGAAAAAAGATCCTACTAGTGATGCTTTATCTGCAGCTGAGTTTATATACAACAAACTTAGACCAGGTGAACTTATTGATGCTCAAAGTGCATTAGATTATATAAAAAATCAATTCTTAAATAGTGAAAGAATAAATATTGGTAGGATAGCAAGAAGAAAAATAAATGCAAAATTATGAGTTGATAAAAAATTAGATGCTCCAGAATCAAATTTATTTGATTGAGAAGATTTGGTTGCATCTATAGTGTACTTAATAAATCTTTCAAATTACAAAAAATGATATTATGTAGATGATTCAGATCATTTATCAAATAAGAGGGTGAGAACTACAGGAGAAATCTTATATGCTCATCTATGACCAGTAATGAGAAAATTTGTAAAATCTGTAAAATGAAAGCTTTCTGTATTAAATATGGAGAATACATTAAAAATTACAGATCTTGTAAATTTTAAGATTATAGACAATTCTATAAAGAGTTTTTTTGCTACTTCTCAATTGTCTCAATTTTTAGATCAGGTTAATCCGCTTGCTGAGTTAGAGCACAAAAGAAGAATTACAGCACTTTGACCTGGTTGATTAAAGAGAGAAACAGCTAAATTTGAAGTACGTGATGTTCATCCTTCACACTATGGTAGGATTTGTCCTATTGAGACACCAGAGTGACAAAATATTGGTTTAGTAATATACCAGTCTTTATTTTCTCGTATCAATGAAGAATGATTTTTGGAAACGCCAGCATTTAAAGTATCAAAAGAAGTAGATGCAAAAAAATCTAAATTATTAAATAAAATAGCTGATCGTGATATTTTTGAGTTAAATACAAAATGAGAGCCAACAAGCAAAGTTATAGTAAAAGAAGATAACTATATTGATGAGAAATCAGCCGAAAAAATAGAAAAATTTTATGGTAAGATTAAGGCTATGGTAAAAGTTAAACCATTTGTCACAGAAGATGTTGAATACATATCACCAGAGCTAGATGAAAAATATTATATTGCTGATGCTGCAGCGGAAACAGATGATTATAACAACATCACCACAAAACGTGTAGCAGCAAGACATTTTGATGAAATGATTACTCTTCATGTAAAAGATGTTACACATATAGATGTAAACCCATCACAAATATTTTCACCAAACACATCTTTGATTCCATTCTTGGATCATAATGATGCTGTGCGTGCATCTATGGGTACAAACCAGCATAGACAAGGATTGCCTTTATTAAAAAACGACGCCCCACTTGTTGGTACATGACTAGAAAATATTGTTCAACATACTCATGCTGTAGTTCTTGCAGAAGAAGACGGTGAAGTAGTTTATGTTGATGGTAATAGAGTAAAAGTAAAATATAAAACATGAATAAAGGAATATAAGCTTACTACATATAAAAGATCAAATGCAAAAACATGTGTTAATCAAGTAGCAAGAGTTTCTTTAAAACAAAAGGTTAAAAAATGAGACATATTAGCTGAGTGACCTTGTAGTGAAAATTGAGAGTTGGCTGTAGGTAAGAATCTTAATGTTGCACTTATGCCACGAAATTGATTTAATTATGAGGATGCTATAGTTATTTCAGAAAGGTTGGTAAAACATGATACACTCACATCAATACAAATTGAAGAAAAAGAAATAGAGGTTTCAGATACCAAACTTTGACCTGAAGAAACTACAAATGATATACCTTGAGTGTCTATGTCAAAACTTAAAAATTTAGATGAAGATGGTATTGTTAGGATTTGATCAAAAGTAAAATGATGAGATATTTTGGTTTGAAAAATCACTCCAAAATCAGAGTGAGAATTAACTCCAGAGGAGAAGCTGATTCAAGCTATATTTGGAGATAAATCTAAAAATGTAAAAGATACTTCTTTATACATGCCATCTGGTAGTGAATGAACAATATTGGATGTTGTGATTTTGGATGCAAAAAAATGAGATAGTTTGATGGCTTGAGTAAGAAAAAAAGTAAAAGTATATATAGCTAGTACAAGAAAAATAGAAATATGAGATAAATTAGCTTGAAAACACTGAAACAAAGGTATTATTGCGGTTGTTGTGCCAGAAGAAGACATGCCTTATTCAAAAGATGGAGAACCAATAGATGTCGTATTAAATCCTTTGTGAGTAATTTCTCGTATGAATCTATGACAATTGTTTGAGGCTCAGCTTTGATATATAGCAAAAAAATATGGTGTTAAGTTTGCTTTTTGATCATTTTCTGGTTTCTGATTAGAAGATTTTCAAAAGTTAATAAAAGATTTAGGTATAGAAGATGAAATAAGTCTTGAATTGTTTGATTGACAAACTGGTAATCCTTATTCACAAAAGGTTACAGTTTGATATATGCACTTGTTAAAATTAGTTCATATGGTTAAAGATAAAATTCATTCTAGATCTGTTTGACCATACTCTTTAATTACTCAACAACCTCTTTGAGGTAAAGCAAGACAATGATGACAAAGATTTGGAGAGATGGAAGTTTGGGCATTAGAGGCTTATTCAGCAGTTTATACTCTTCAAGAAATGCTTACTGTAAAATCTGATGATGTTATTTGAAGAAATAAAATGTATGAATCTATTATTAAATGACAAAAACCAAATATTTGATGATTACCAGAATCATTTAATTTAGTAACATATTTGTTTAAGTGATTGTCTCAAAATATAAGACCAGTTACACATGAAGAGTTAGAAGAAATAAAAAAGGAAAGAATAAACAAGATTAAAAATCTATGACTATCAAAGCTTATGAATGATTCTGTAGTTTCTGATGAGGACATAGAAAATAACGTAGAAGAATCAACAGAAGAAAAAGAAGATATAATAGACAAGGTTTTGGAAGATATGGTAGAAAGTTGAGAAATTGATGATTAGTCTCAAAGAATTTATCTAAAAAAACAAAAAAATTTATTTCAAAAATATTTTCTCATGCAAAAATCCAAATTTGATGGAATAGTAGTAACATTAGCATCTGTAGATGACATATCAAAACGATCAAATGGTGCTGTGGACAACCCAGATACAGTTAATTATAGAACAGGTAGACCAAAACAACACGGTTTGTTTTGTGAGTCTATTTTTTGACCAGTAAAAAACTATGAATGTAGTTGTGGTAAATATAAATGAGTAAGATATAAGTGAATTGTATGTGAAAGGTGTGGTGTAGAGGTTACAACATCTAGGGTTAGAAGATCTAGAATGTGACACGTAGAATTAGCATCTCCAGTTATACATGTATGGTATAAATCAAGCCCATCTTGAGGTATCCATCAATTACTACAGCTTTCTTCAAATGAAATTGATAGAGTTCTTACTTTTGTAAAGTATGCTGTGTCAGAAAATGTAACAGAAGAACAAAGAAAGGAATTGTCAAAAAAACTAGAAGAAAACTTAACTTCTAAATTAGAGGAATTAGATGAGCTTTATAAAACAGAAATAAAAGAGGCGAAAGATAATAAGAAAAAATTGGTAGAAATAGAAAATCTTTTTAAAGAAAACAAAGATAGTTTAAATCAGGAGTTCAATAGACTTAAGTCTATAGTCTCTGATTTACACTTTGCAAGTACAATATTGGAAAGTGATTATAGAAATATTTTTTGTCAGTATTCTGATGTAATTTCTTTTGTATCTTGACCAGAAGGTATATTGAAAATGCTTCAAAATATAGATGTAAAAAAAGAAATAAAAGTAAGATTGGAAGAATATTCAAAGTTAAAGTCAGAAGAACAAAAAAGAAAACTAATGCTTTTAATAAAACTTTTGATAAATTTACATGTTTCTGGTGTGAAACCAGAAAATATGGTGTTAAGAAAGTTGCCAGTTATACCACCAGATCTTAGACCAGTAGTACAATTAGATGGAGGTAAATTTGCTTCTTCTGATGTTAATTTGTACTATAGGAGAGTTTTGATGAGAAATATTAGGCTCAGAAAAATGATACAGGTAGGTATGCCAGATGTAGTTAAGAAAAATGAAATAAGACTTTTACAAGAATCTGTAAACAATCTTTTGGTTTGAGAAAAATGATGACCATGAAAGGGTGGTGCATGAGTTAAAGTTTTCAAATCACTTTCAGATATGCTCTCAGGTAAAGAGTGAATATTTAGAAAAAATCTTCTTTGAAAAAGAGTTGATTATTCTTGAAGATCTATAATTACAGTTTGACCGAGTTTAAAATTAGATGAGTGTGGATTGCCAATATATATAGCTGTAAAAATGTTTACACCATTCATTATTTGAAAACTTATAGATAAAAAAATAGTTTATACACCAAAACAAGCAGAAAAGTTGATAAAAGAAGAGTCTCCAATAGCTTTGAAATTTTTAGAAGAGGTGATTAAAGATAAGTATGTGTTGCTTAATCGTGCTCCTACTTTGCATAGACTTTCTATTGAAGCATTTAAGATTAAACTTATGTCGGGTAAAACAATTAGAATTCATCCGTTGGTTTGTCCTGCGTTTAATGCCGACTTTGATTGAGATCAAATGGCTGTTCATTTACCGCTTTCAGAAGAGGCACAAAAAGAAGCTAGGGAAGTTATAGCGGCTGATAAAAATATATTATGACCTGGATCTTGAGATCCAACAATTACGCATTCTCAAGATATGGTTTTGTGAATATATTATCTTACTGATTTCTTTGATCCTAGATATCCAGACTATAATACTCAAGATGAGCGAGAAAACAAAACACCAATAGCGTGATATTTTGAGTCTACAAAAGAAGTTTTGAATAGTTTTGAAAATAGTGATATAACAGAAAAAGATAAAATCTTAGTAAAATTTAATGGTAAAAATTTAATTACTACTGTTGGTAGAGTTATATTTAATTCTGTTCTTCCTCAAAAAATACAATTTGTTAATTTAAAACAAGGTAAAAAAGAATTAAAAAGTCTTTTGAGTCAGGTTTTTGATAATTATGATATGGCTACTACAGTTGAAGTAGCTGATCATATAAAAGACTTGTGATTCCATTATTCTACTATGGCTGCTAATTCTATTAATATATTAGATATGAAAATACCTCAAGAAAAAGAAGAGGTTTTGAAAGCTTGAGAAGAATTGGCAAATGATATATATAAATATTATTTTAAATGATTTTTTTCAGAAGACGAGAAACATAGACAAGTAGTAGAGGTTTGGTCAAAAACAAAATCTGAGGTAGAAGGATATTTGAAAAACATTATATGACCAGGAAATAACCTTTTCAGTATGGTAGATTCTTGAGCTAGATGATCTCAAACCCACATGACACAAATATCTGGTATGAAGTGATTGGTTGTTAATCCAAAATGAGAAATTATAGAGCTTCCTATTAAGTGAAGTTTTGTAGAATGATTGAAGCCTACAGAATATTTTATTTCAGCTCACTCATGAAGAAAGGGTAAAGCAGATACAGCTTTGAGGACTGCAGATTCTTGATATCTTACAAGAAAACTTTGTGATTCTTCACAAGAAGTAATTGTAAGGACAGAGGATTGTGGTACAGAAAAGAGCATATATCTTTCAAAAGAGGAATCTGAAATAAGATGAGAAAGCTTTTTTGACATGTTGTATGGAAGAGTTCTGGCTAAAGATGTTGAAGACGATAAATGAGTAATCATACTAAAAAAATGAGAACTTTTGAACAAAGAGAATATAAACTTATTGAAAAATGATAATATTGATTGAGTTTATTATAGATCTCCACTAACTTGTAGAACATCTAGTGGGGTTTGTCAAAAATGTTATGGTATGGATCTATCCACAAGAAAAATGGTTGATATATGAGTGCCAGTTTGAATTATTGCTGCTCAATCAATCTGAGAACCAGCTACTCAATTGACGATGAACACGTTTCATCAGTGATGAGTTGCATGATGAGCTGATATGGCACAAGGTATAGATAGAATTAAACAACTTTTTGAAGTTAGATCACCTAAAAAACCTGCAGTAGTTGCTCCATTTGATGGTAAAGTAATATTTTCAGAAAAATGAGCAGATAGATATATAAATATTGAATCAGAATATCAAAAAAAACCGTATTTATTGAAAGATGAATATGAGTTGTCTGTAAAAAAATGAGATTATCTGAAAAAGTGATGAGTTTATGCTGTTAAATGAAAAAGTAAACTTAAGGTACAAGAAGAAGGTACAATATTAGAAATTAAAAAAGATGGTATAATTTTGGGTACAAAAGATGTTGTTAAAAAGTCTTATAAATGATTAGCTCCACTTTGAATAAAAGAGTGAGACTCTGTTTTTAAATGACAAATACTTACTGCTTGAGCGTTAGATATATCTGAATATAAGGACATAGTTTGAGACCTTCAAACTCAAAAATATATAATTAATGAAGTTAAAAAAGTATATGCTGATCAATGACAGGGTATGAACAACAGGCACATAGAAGTAGTTGTGAAACAATTATTTTCAAAGGTATTTATTGAAAAACCAGGTGACACATGATTTATACCATGAGAGTACGTAAAATATGAAGACTTTATAAATATAAATAAAGATTTAGAAGAACAATGAAAAGTCCCAGCTCAATGAAAAAGATTGGCTTTATGATTGACAAATGTTGCTAAATGAGCGGATTCTTGGCTTTCTGCAGCGTCATTTCAAGAGACAATTAGAGTTATGGTTTGAGCTTCATTAAAATGAGCAATAGATACATTGTCAGACTTAAAGTCTAATGTAATTATATGAAGGCTTTTGCCAGTTTGAGAAGTTTACAGAAAAGAAAATGGATACGAATAACAATAGATAGTTAACAGTGAATATTGAATAGTATAATATTGTGGTAATTTATTATAATTTTTAAAATAAAAAATCATAATAACTCTTAACTTTAAATTATTCACTCTTCACTTTTCTAAAAGAAGTTTTTCTTGACAACAAAGGTCAAATCCATATAAAAATATCCACTATTTTGATTTATAAATTAATGAATTGTTATGGCTCACAAGAAGGCTGCATGATCAGCTAAAAATTTAAGAGACTCAAAACCAAAGTATAGATGAGTCAAAGTCTTTTGATGACAAACTGTTTCTGCATGAAACATTATAATAAGACAAAAATGAAATAAATATGAAGCTGGTAAAAATACTTATATAGCAAAAGATTTTTCTATACATTCAAATATAGAATGAGTTGTAGAATTTTCTAAAGCAAATAAGAGAAGGTTTGACAATAGAAGATATCTTAAAACAACTGTAAGTGTTGTACCACTTACAAAGATTGAAGAAGAAAAAGACTCACCAAAACTTGAATCTAAAAAGTCACCAGCAAAAAAGGTTGTTACTAAAAAACCAGCAGCAAAAAAAGCTACCGCGACTAAAAAACCAGCAGCTAAAAAAACTGCAACAAAAGTTGAAAAAAAAGTAGCTACAAAAAAAGCAACAACCACAAAAAAACCAGCAGCAAAAAAAGCTACTGCGACAAAAAAACCAGCAGCTAAAAAAACTACCAAAAAATAGACTATTTGGAACTGGGAAATTGTAATTAGGTTTAATCAAATTATCAATTTCAAGTTATCAATAAATTAATAAATATTTATAATTTAGACTAATAAGAAGATGGCAGGAATAAGTCCTAAAAAAAAGATTTCTAAACACAAAAGAAATACCAGACATTCAACATGGGAGAGGTTACAATTAAAAAAAATGTCTAACAAATATTCTACCTCTAAATGCAAAAATTGTGGTAAGACAAAATTGCCTCACAGAGTTTGTCCACATTGTGGATATTATAAGGGTAAACAAGTTCTTACAATCAAATCTAAAGTAAAAGATACTGTAGTAGATGCATAATATTTTTTATTAAAAAATAAAGCAACAGATGAAAGTCTGACACAGAATAAATGCAAGAAAAGTAGTGCTGAGTTATTTCTACCAACGCTGCTTTTTTCATAATCTTTCAAAACAAGATAATAATGTAAGCACTATATTGTCCGTAGACAATATATTTTCTTCTCAAAAAGAACAGTTTGAAGAAGCAAAAAGTGAGCTTATGTTAAAAATCAAAAATGAACTAGAAATATCAGATGATGAAAATTTAGAATACTTTGTTAATATATTTTTTGATAAACGACCAGTGGGTGAGATAGATATGGACTATGTTTTTGCTGTATGAAAATCTTTTGAGAAATATTTTGATGAAGCTATAGAAAATATAAATAAGCATACTCAAAGTTTTTCTTTTTCAGAGATGAATACAATGAATCAAACTTTGTTTTTGCTTGGTTATGTAGAATGGAAAGTCTTACAGACACCCAAAGAAGTTTTGTTAAACGAACTTATTGAGTTAGCCAAAAGATATGATGATGAATGATCTCCAAAACTTATAAATGGGATTATGCACAAAGTTTTCAATAATATACAAGAATAAAAAAACGTCCAAACGAAAAGCGTTTAAACGTTTCAATGTTGCAACCATTTCACGTTGTGACGTTTTTTATTTTCTTAAATATACTTTTACGTCTTCTCCGTTATTATTCAAATTTTTAATCTTGAAATCATATCATACCATATGGTCTACTTCTTCCCATGAAGATATGAAACATCATTTTGCTCAATTTTTATAAATTCAAATCAAATTTTCATACAATCATTTTAAATCATCGCTGGTCAACCTTTTTCCATAAGGTGGATTACAAATTATATATCCATCCCATTTTTGTGTTTTAGAAATATCTTTTTTTTCAAATATTACTATATCGTCTACATTTGCTTTTTTTGCATTATCTTTGGCTATATTCAAAATATTTTGATCTATATCATATCCAATAATTTTATAATCTCATTGAAATATTTTTCATTTCAATTTATCTCTAATTTGTTCAAACTCATTTTTATCAAAATCAGAAAAGTTTTGAAAAGCAAAATTTCTATTCAATCACGGTGCTATATTTTTTGCTATCATAGCAGCTTCAATGCATATTGTACCACTACCACACATTGGATCTAATAGGGGAGTTTTAAAATGCCAGTTGCACAATCTAATCAAACTTGCAGCTAGGTTTTCTTTTAGAGGAGCTTCTCATGCATCTTTTCTATATCATCTATTGTGCAGTGAATCTCCACTTGTATTTACAAAAATACTACAATTATCTTGAATTATTTGGACAAAAACATTTATATCTTCTTTATTTACATCAGACATTCTTTGTTTGTTTTCTCATACAAGTTTTTTAATTATAGATTTGTTTACAATACTTTGAGTTGATCTTTCACTATCTATTGATGATTTAAAAATGTTTGTACTTACATTTATTTTGTGTCATTTGTTTATGTATTTATCCCAGTTTATACCGTAAGCAAAATCAAACAGTTGATCAAAATTTTTTATCACCGTATTATCTATCTCCATATAGACTTTATTTGCAATTCTTGAGTTTAGGTTGATATTCCAAACATCTTTTATATTTCATTCTACATACATTCATGTAGGAAAATTGTCGAAAGTTTTATATCACAAAATTTTGAGTTCTTGTGATAATATTGGAGCTGTTCATTTGAAGCATGTTATTAGTAGTTTCATTCTTTAATTGAAAGTTTATAAAGATAGAAGTCCCTGTCATTGCGAGGAGTGTAAAGACGTGGCAATCTAGTGTTTAGTAATTCTATGTTAATAGATTGCCACGGCTTATTAACATTCGCCTCGCAATGACAGACTATTTCTTCTTGAAAAAAAACATCGCTTAAATACAATTCATACGTTACTTTATTATTATTTCAACGATGAATACATATCAAAATTTAATACTAAAGATTATAGAGCTAAACACAAAAGAAAAATTGACAATTGATGATTTAAAAATGATCAAAAGAAATTTTGCCAAACAAAATAAATTGGCAGATATTCCTACAAATATCAAATTGCTTCGTGCATATCACCAACTCATTCAAGACAAAAAAATTAAAAAAGATATTGATATAGAAAATCTTCTCAAAAAAAGAGCAATCCGTTCTGAGTCTGGTATTGTAGCAGTCCAGGTTCTCACAAAACCATATGCTTGTCCAGGACAATGTATCTTTTGTCCAAACGAAAAATGAATGCCCAAAAGTTATATCAGTACAGAACCAGGAGCGATGAGAGCAGCGTTAAATCAGTTTGACCCTATCAAACAAACATACAACAGATTGCTTTCTCTTACCATGACAGGTCATCAGACAGACAAAATCGAGATGATAGTTTTGTGATGAACTCGAGATGTTTATCCAAAAGATTACAAAGAAGAGTTTGTAAAAAAACTTTATGATGCTTGCAATACCTTTTACCAACTTGAAATAGATTTACCAGATGACACAAATACCCCATTTATGAAAGGGGGTAAGGGGGATTCAAATTTAGAATCAACACAACCCCCTCTTTCCCCCTCACAAAGGGGGACAAAAAAGAACTATGGATATACTATTAAAAACTTGGATCAGATCAAGTATTCATCTTCTATACAAGAAGCTATCAAAATCAATGAAACGGCAGACAATAGAATAATTGGTCTAACAATCGAAACTAGACCAGAATATGTGACTGATGAAAATTGTAAACTTTGGCGTGAGATGTGAGTTACAAGATTGGAAATTTGAGTTCAATCTATGTACGATGAAGTGCTTGAGGCCAACAAAAGATGACACTCCGTCCAACAAATTCGTGATGCAATACACAAGTTAAGACAATATGGATTTAAGTTTTCGGTCCATATTATGCCATGACTTTACAAGTCAAATTACAAAAAAGATCTTTGAACTTTTCAACAAATATATTCAGACCCATTTATCAAACCTGATGAAATTAAATTTTATCCAACTTCTGTCATACCAAATACCAAATTATATGACTTATATGTGATGTGAGAGTACAAACCTTTGGCTACAGATGGTATCAAAAAACTTATCAAAGAAACATTTCAAGACATAATACCACCTTATACTAGG
>DATFJH010000148.1:0-2745 GCA_035269265.1 Candidatus Absconditabacterales bacterium | reverse complement strand
GACTTTTAGTATTTAAAGTTTTTTACTATGAAAAATTTTTTAAGAGCGATTCCTAAATTAAAGCTATTTTTAGGAATGTTTTTTAGTTTATTTATGATATCTTTTGTTTTTTGATATACAAATCTTTCTGTGTGAGATGTTTTTATAGTTATGTCAAATGCAGATTCTCCAGATTCTTTTAGTTTTGTTTCTAAAAAAGATATTAGCTCTGGTACTGTTATATATTTTACTGATAATGCACGAAGTTGAGATAATACACGAAGAACCTGAGAATGAACTTTAATTTTTACTGGTACACAAGATATTTCTGCTGCAACTATAATTTCTATTACATGATCATCATCAGCAACTCCATCAGTAATTCCATCTTGAATTTGAAACATATCAAAAGACGGTAGTTTTAATTTATCTACATCTAATGACAATATAATTGTTTATCAATGAACTACAGTTTGAGACTCTTCCCCAAGTTTTTTATATTGAATTTGATTTTCAGATTCTAGTGCTTGGATATCTTCATGAGAACCAACAACCAATAATTCATATGTGCCATCATGATTGACCTTATGAAATACAGCAATAACATTATCTTATCAAAATAATCAATATTTGTGTAGTAATTTATGAATGTTAACGACATCTTTTGTATCTGATATAGCAAACTCATCAAATTGGACATGAAACAACTCTAATGCTTATGAAATAAATACTTGTAGTTTTGATGCCATAGCACCATCTCTTTCACTTATAAATGATGTAGAGAGTGGACCAGTACAATCTGATACTATAGCAGTTAATCGAGATGGAGCGACAGTGAAAAAACGAATGTATGATGCTGATTGATCGTGTTCTACATCGCCATTAGATTATCCAAACACCTATACAACAACTTTAGTAGAAAACACAGAAGTTAATAATTGAGATTATATATGTTTTTATGGAGAAGATTCAGTTGGCAATTTTACTACATTGGCTAGTTCACAAGACATTAATATTGATTCTATAAAGCCAACAGCATCAGTATCTTATTCTCCATCAGTATTGACCAACACGGATGTGGTTGCTACATTAACTGGAGAAAGTGAAACTATTACAATAGATAGTGTTTGATGATTGACGCAAACTTTTACCTGAAATTGAACTCATTTATTTGAGTTTCATGATGTAGCTGGTAATACTTGAGAATCATTAGCTACAGTAACTTGGATTGATAAAACATCACCAACATGGACGATAAATAATTGAACAATAGCAGGTCCAGTACAAACAGATACAATCAATGTAACAGCAAGTGATCCAAATCTAGATTTGTTATCATTAGAATATTGATTTAGTACAGATAGTGTTTGTAATGCCTCAGATATATACACCACATCATTTACTAATTCGGTTGATTTTAATATAGTATGAGATCACACAGATTATTTATGTGTTAGGTGATCAGATAGCATTTGAAATATATCATACCAACTAGTATGACAATTAAATACAGACAATACAGCACCAATCATATCGGAATTTACGGCGGTTACTTCACCTACAAATAATGATTCTCCAGATTATATATTTGCTTCTAATGAAGCTGGTTCTATAGTTTATGGATGAGATTGTTCTAGCACAACTTCAAGCGCAATTGCTGGTAATAACACTATTACATTCAATTCATTATCAGAATGAACTCATTCAAATTGTACTATTACTGTGACAGATACAGCTTGAAATACCAGTTCTACTTTGAATGTTAGTTCTTTTCAAATAGATCAAACAGCACCAACGTGGAGTATTAATGATTCAACAGCAGCTGGACCAGTACAAAATGATACAATAAATGTTACAGCTAGTGATATTAACTTAGATTGAACATCATTGATATACGGATTTAGTGCAGATAATACATGTGATGCAACAGATACATATTCTACATTATTTACAAATTCAGTAGATTTTAATATAGGATGAAATAACACAGATTATTTGTGTGTGAGAGGATCAGATACAGTATGAAATATATCATATCAATTAGTCTGACAACTAAATACAGATAATACAGCTCCAGTTATAGTATTTACAGATAATGTAGATGTTTGACCAGTTCAAAGCGATATTATTTCAGCTACTCGATGAGACGCTACAGTCAAAAAACGAGATTATGATACAGACGGTATATGTTCAGTATTATCATGAGATTATGCCAACACCTATACTGTTAGTTTGACAGAAAATACAGAAACTAATAACTGGGACTATATATGTCTTTATGCAGAAGATTCTATTTGAAATAGAACAACATTGGTTAGTTCTGCTGTGATTAATATCGATATTACAAAACCAACGGCTACAGTTTCATATTCTCCACCTAGTCTTACCAATACAGATGTACTTGCAACACTTACTGGTGAAAATGAATCAATTACAATAGATAGTGTTTGATGAGATACTCATAACTTTGTATTAGATTGAACACATTTATTTCAATTTCATGATTTAGCATGAAACACATGAGAAGCATTGGCTACTGTAGACTGGATAGATAAAGTCACACCTGAATTAACAGGTACCACAACTATTACATCTAATAATGCAAATGGTTCTTTTGCAAAAGCTTGAGATACAGTAATGATTACATTTTCAGTTACAGAAGATTTAATTTCAAATCCTGTTGTAAATATAGTAAGTGGATGATCTATGAGTTTTATGAGTAAAGTTGGAAACACTTATGTATATAGTCGCAATATGACATCTTGA
>DATFJH010000147.1:0-9017 GCA_035269265.1 Candidatus Absconditabacterales bacterium | reverse complement strand
AGTTAAAAATTATCAAGTTAATTGACTTATAGACTTATTTTTTTATTTTTCAATAATAAAAAAATATTCCACTACCATTTTTAAAAATTTGAATTGGAATATGGGTTATGAAACATATTTCATTATTTGTCAAATAACTCTATAATTGTAAATTTCAAACAAAGCCTTTTGATACTAAGTTTACAACAAATAATTTTATATAAACAAAGAATCCCCTGTTTTAAAACAAAGGATTCTTTTATATCTATTTTTCCATAATCAATAGATCAATAAGATCATGCTTGATTAGTCACTCAAATATTTTTTCCTTATTATCTTCACAAATATTAACTAACTCTCCTTTTGGTTTAAAAGTCTGTTCTTTAGTAAGTTCTCGGCTAAAATCATCAGTTTTCTCACCAATATTGGGTAAAAATGTCTGCTTGGGAAGAAAATCTACAAGCTTAAAACCTGATCTTTTATTGATAATAAAACTTGCTTTATTCCATGCTGAATGAAAAGAAACAATCTTTTTGATAACATCTTTTGATAAAAGAGCCTCCAAAATTCATTTCCTTCAAATAGTTCATATTCACATTCCTTTGAAATCTGGATTTACTCTCATGTAAGATTCCAATGAGTTTTGTTCTTCATCAAAAGCATCTAAAACCAAAAATCAAACAATTTGTCTTCTAGTTTCTTCAATAATTATCTTTTGGATATTATGTCAATCTGACATTGTTTCTCTCAGTATCTTTAAATTATCTTCTGGAGAAACGGGGATATCTTTTACAAAATCCATAAATTGGTTTTTTTCTTGCCAATTACTTAATTCTTGTGATAAAAGATGGATATTATTTTCATTAACGTCTTGTACCTCAAGACTAAGATTTTTTATATTAATTTTCATGATTATAAATTTTATGGTTAAAAAAATCCCTACGATACATTAATTGTAAGTAGGGATGAATATTTAGTATACTGTTATGCGTTAACTTAGTTTCGATATGAAAAATCCTTCCTACTTTTAAAGTAAGCATAATAAAATAAAAAGTCCTTTAAAAAGGATATATTCATCTCTAAGATATTTTTTAGATAAAACCCGTATTTTATATATACATTTATATACAAAAGTCAAATATTTTTTTTTATTATGCATTATAATTATTTATTTAACTCTCTTAGCCGTTACCATCATCCTCTTGTCTGTCCTACCAAGTGGATAACATCACATCAAAGTAATATGATCTTCTCATATTTTTTGGTATTTTTGATATTGGTTGTTAACATTGTTTGGTACTACAATTATTTTTTCTAAAACTTTATATTCATATAATTTTCACTTCCATATAACCTTTATTTCATCTCATAACTCTAATTCTGGTAGCCTAGAAAAAACAGTTCAATATGAATTTTTTTCTCGCCATTCTTGAGAAGTATGACCGAACAACAAAGTATTTCAATCAAATCATGGCTGTGGAGTTGTAGGATATTTTACCACCCCATTTTCCAATTCTTCATCAAAATTTCATTGAGTAAAATCATCTCTATTTTTATATTTACTATCTATTAATGGAACATCTAAATTTATTTTTGATACAATCAATCTATCTGTAGGAGGCAAAACATTAAAGTCAAAGTCATAAGATTTTAACTTAGACTTGAGCTCTTCTTGACTAGATAATGCAGTACTTTTTTCTTCAATATTTAATTCTTTTTGATAATTTAAAATTAAATCTTCTACTTCTTTTTCTTTTTTTTCATTGGATTCTATAATTGCAGATATTTCATTATTTTCTTGAATATTATTGTTGCTTCGTTCTACTATTTCAGAATTATCCTTTGATCAAAAAAACAACTGAGCATTTGTAAACAAAAGCATACCAACAAAAGTAATCACAAAAATTAACGAAAGCATTTTAATTTCTTTCAAAAAATTTTTGGGACGTCCAATAGACTTGTTTTCTTTTATATGTTTTTCTAAATGATCTAATGTAGTGTGCATGATTTAAATTAAAAATATGCAATTTAAAATCTAAAGTTTTTGTTTCTTGTGGTATCATATTATACTCGTAAAAGCAAAAAAAAGCAAAAATAATCTTTTATAAAAAACCTAAAGAATTGACAAAATATATTTTTTCAACTTTATACTAATAAAATTAGAAAAAATAAAAATTATTTCAAATTTCAAAATGCATCAAGAAAAAACATATTAAAATAGTATTTTATTAGGTAAGCCTTAAAATGAGATTGAAAAAAAGTGTATTTAAAGTAAAATAATTATATTTATAAATAAACATTAACATGAAGAATATAATAATCACAAATGAAAAAAAATATCAAAGAATATTGGATAAATTAGTGTTTTGATGAAAAGAAAAACTACATATTATATCAGATTTTGATAGAACTCTTACTCAAGCATATTCAAACTGAAAATATAGAACATCATTAATCTCAGTATTATATGAAGAATGATATTTATCTAAAGAATATCAAGAAACTGCTCAATGATTTTTTGCATATTATCACCCAATAGAAATTGATAATAACATTTCTATGGAAGAAAAAAAAAGAGCTATGGAAGAATGGCGAACAAAGCATAAATTATTGTTAATCAAAGAATGAATCACAAAACAAGATATTTACAAAGCTATGAAATCACAAAATATAAATCTAAGAGAATGATCTAAAGTGTTTTTTGAAATTCTAAATAAAAACAACATACCACTTTTAATATTGTCAGCATGATGACTTTGAACTTTATCTATTGAAAGATACCTGGAAAATCAGAAATCTTTGTTTAAAAATATTTATTTGATTTGAAATGAGTTTGTCCGAGATGGAGATAAAGCAGTAGATTTAAAAAAACCATTAATTCACACCTTCAACAAAGATGAAACTGTAATAGAAGAATTCCCAGAAATTTATGAAAAAACAGAACACAGAAAAAATGTAATATTGTTGTGAGATAGTATAGGTGATGTAAAAATGATTGATTGATTTAAATATGATAATTTATTAAAAATAGGGTTTTTAAATAAAGATGTGGAAAAAAACATTGAAAAATATAAAAGTAATTATGATGTGGTAATAATTAACGATTGATCTATGGAATTTGTTAATGATTTATTAAGAAAAATTTTATAAAAAAATTTTGATATGCTTATAAAAAAATCAGAATCTTTGGCAAAAAATATCTGACCAAATTGTACCGTATGGGAATATAAATGAAATAGTGAAATTTTAAGTTCTGCTAGATCAGTAATCAATTGAAGATTACCTGAAAAATGAACTTTTAAAAACAGTGAATGTGAAGAAGTTTATTTTGTGGTATCTGGCAGTGGGAAAGTAATTTCTGATAAATGAACTTTTGAATTAAATCAAGGTGATGTATATCATTTCGAGAAGTGAGAAAAATATTATGTAAAATGAAACGATTTGAATCTTGTTATATCTAATTCACCAAAACGAGAACCAAGACAATTTGAAATAATAGAATAGTTTTTATAAAAAAATAAACTCATGAATAAAAAAGTAATGTTAATAATCCGTGACTGACGAGGTTATAGTGAAAAAAAAGAGTGAAATGCAATATATGCTGCAAAAACTCCAAATGATGATAAATATAACAAAGATTATCCTAATTGTTTGTTGGAATGTAGTGGAAATGCTGTATGAAATCCAAAATGAGTTCAAGGATGATCTGAAGTATGACATTTAACCATAGGTGCTTGAAGAATCGTTTGGCAACCATATGAGCTAATAAACAGACAAATAAAAGATGGTTCTTTTTTAAACAATTTAGAACTAACAAAAGCAATTCATCATTGCAAAATTTATGATACAGATCTCCATATTGGTGGCTTGTTGTCTGATCAATGAATACATGCTGACTACAGACATATGCATGCTGTGCTTGAACTTTGTAAACAAGAAAAATTTGATCGTGTTTATATACACGTTACTACAGATTGAAGAGATGTACCAGAAAAGTCTGCATTGGAATTTATAGAAGAAACTGAAAAAATAATAAAGAAAATATGAATATGAAAAATAGTGTCTGTAGTATGAAGATACTATAGTATGGATAGAGATAGAAATCGAGAAAGAACAATAGAAACATATCAACTGATGACTCAATGAAAATGATTTAAAGCAAAATCAGCAAAAGATGCAGTAAAATTAGCTTATAAAAGATGAGAAAAAACTGACTATTATATAAAACCAACAATTATTCTAGATAAAGACGAAAAACCAATATGACTTTTGGAAAAAGGAGATGCTATGGTTTGGTACAACTTTAGAGCTGATAGATCTAGACAAATTTCATCTATGATAGCAAGATTACCTGATTGTGAGATAGAACCGGATAAACAAGTCAAAGATATTTATTATGTGTGTTTTAGTAGTTATGATTCTGATTGGGAATTGCCAGTAGCATTTCCTCAACTTCAAGTAGAAAATAATTTATGAGAAGTTATTTCTAATAATTGATTAAAGCAACTTAGAATAGCTGAGACAGAGAAATATGCTCATGTAACTTTTTTCTTTAATTCACAAAAGGATCAGTCTAATAAATGAGAATCAAGAGTTTTGATAAATTCTCCTAAAGTAAAATCGTACGATATGCAACCAGAAATGTCTGCATACAAAATTACAAAAAAATTATTAAGCGAGGTAGGAAACTATGATTTGATAGTAGTAAACTACGCAAATCCTGATTTGGTATGACATAGTGGAAAGTTTGATGCTGTAGTAAAAGCATGCGAAGTGGTAGATGAATGTGTATGAGAAATAGTAGAAAAATGAATTAAAGAAAATTATTCTATACTACTTATGGCAGATCATGGTAATGCCGAAAATATGCTTTATCTAAATGGTGAGATAAATCCATCTCATGGTACCAATCCAGTTAGAATGACTTTGATTAATGCTGATGGTGTAAAGCTGAAAGATGGTTGAATGAGTGACATCGCTCCGACTATTTTGGAATTGATGTGAGTAGAAAAACCAGAAGAAATGACATGACAGTCTTTAGTCATTTGACATTAGACTTTAGTCATTAGAATATAATATTTTAATTTTGAAAATAGATAAAAATGTGAAATGTAGAAGATTTAAATGTATGGCAAAATGCAGTGGGAATAGCAAAAGATATTTATATTTGTACTTGAAAAAATTGAAAAATATCTAAAGATTTTTGACTTAGAGATCAAATTCAAAGATCTGCAGTTAGTATTGCTAGTAATATTGCTGAATGATGTAATAGATGATCTGATAAAGATTTCGTAAGATTTCTTTATATAGCAAAAGGTAGTTGCGCTGAATTAAAAACACAGTTACTAATTGCTAATGAAATTAATTATATAAGTAAAGATGAATATATAGGGTTTAATAGTAAACTTGATGAAATACACAAGATGCTTCATGGTCTGATAGGGAATTTGTCGAGGAACTAAAGACTAATAGCCAAGGACCAATGACTTTTTATAAAATAATAATTATAAATGCCACAAATTAAAAATGTACACGCAAGAGAGGTTTTAGATAGTAGAGGAAATCCAACCGTAGAAGTGGAAGTAACATTGGAAAATGGAATAACCGACCGCAGTTCTGCGGGGCTAGTGGGTAAAGCTATAGTACCTTCTGGTGCTAGTACTGGAATACACGAAGCTTTGGAATTAAGAGATGGAGACAAAATTAGATATATGGGTAAATGAGTTTTGAAAGCAGTAAAAAATGTAAATACTGAAATAAAAGAAAATATAGTAAATAAAAATTTTGTTGATTTCAATGAATTGGATAAATTTATGATAGAATTGGATGGGACTAAAAATAAATCAAAATTTGGAGCAAATGCAATACTTTGAGTAAGTATGGCTTTTGTAAATGCATGTGCACAAAAGGAATGAAAATGGGTGTATGAATATTTGGGTAAATGAGAATGAAATACACTACCCTACCCTATGATGAATATTTTGAACTGAGGAAGTCATGCAGACAACAATGTAGATATCCAAGAATTTATGATTGTGCCAGTATGAGCTCCAAATTTTAGTGAATGATTGAGACGAGGTACAGAAATATTTCACAATTTGAAAGCTATCTTGAAAGCTAAAGGATTGGCTACTTCTGTAGGTGATGAAGGTGGATTTGCTCCAAACTTAGGATCAAATGAAGAAGCTATCCAAGTGATTATGGAAGCTATAGAAAAAGCTGGATACACTGGTAAAATTAAGTTAGCTCTAGATGTTGCAGCTAGTGAATTCTTTGAAGATGGAAAATATAATATGGCGTGAGAGGGTAAAGTTTTAACTTCTGTTGAGTTAGTAGACTTTTATGCTGAGATGATAGAAAAATATCCAATCATGTCTATTGAAGACGGATTAGATGAAGATGATTTTGAAGGATGGAAATTGGCTGAAGAAAAGATTGGATCAAAAATAATGACCGTAGGAGATGATCTATTGGTAACGAATATTGAAAGATTGAAAATGGGAATAGAAGACAAATTGTGTAATAGTATTTTGATAAAATTGAATCAAATAGGATCTGTAAGTGAAACTATCTCAGCTGTAAATATGGCACACGAAAATGGAATGAAAGCTATAATTTCTCACAGATCTGGAGAAACTGAGGATACTTTCATAGCTGATTTAGCTGTAGCTTTGAATACAGGATTTATCAAAACTGGTTCTGCTAGTAGAACTGATAGAATCGCTAAATATAATCAGTTATTGAGAATAGCTGAAAGATTGGGAAATAAATCTAAATATGGAAAATAAAATATTGATAGGATTTAATAATTGAGATTTATATAGAGTAATTGAACCATCTTATGATGAAAAGTTGCTAAATATTTTATATTCAGAAAAAACTAAAGCACTAGAGTTACATTTTGATACTCTAGGAGATTTAGAAGACCTAATTAATCTAAAAGAAAGTATTTATAATCGTTTTGAGTATTTATCATTGCATGCTCCTGATTTAAAATGAGACATAGAAACAGAGAAAATATTGTTAAAATTAAGGGATGTATGCCAAAAGATGGATATAAAGAATATCGTGATGCATCCACATGAAGTAAAAAACTGGGATATTTTTAAGGACTTCCAAGATATTCCCTTGTCTATCGAAAACATGGATGAAAATAAACCATTTTGACAGAATATTGAGGACTTATGACCAATATTGGATAAGCATAAGTTTTTGTGACTAACACTAGATTTACAACATTGTTTTGTAAATGATAATAGTATGAAAATAGCTGATGAATTTCATGAAAAATATTGAGATAGGATTGTAGAATATCATATTAGTTGATATAATACGGAATATCTCCATTATGGACTTTATTATACCAAACAAGATGAGATAATAAAATCTTTAAAGAAAAAAAATATTCCTATTATCATAGAAAGTACGTTAAATAGTGTTGATGATCTAGAAAAAGAAGTTGATTATATTTTAGATAGATTATAAATATCGATTATATTGAAAACAAATAATTTAAAGTTATCTTAAGATAAAATTTATATATAGTAACATTCAATATGAAAATTTGTATATGGTGAGATAGTATAAGTCGATGAGCATTTGATTATGATCAATGATGACGAGTAAACAGACTCCACAAACGATGACTTAAAAATGATAATTATATCTATAATTTTTCTGTATCATCAAATGATACCCGTTGAGTACTATATGCTATGGAAAAACAGATTGATATTATTGAAAATATAGAACCTGAAGATGAATATATTTATATATTTGCAATATGAAGTAATGATGCTAGATATATAAACAATAAAGAAAATAAAGTCGTTCCCATAAGTGAATTTAGATCAAATCTAAACCAGATAATAAATCTATCCAAAAATATAACAAATAAAATTATATTCCTTGGTATAAACCAAATTGATGAAAATAAGACCAAACCGATACCTCGAGAACCAACAGAATATTATGAGAATGATGACTTAAAAGAATATAATAAATGTATTGAGGAAATTTGTAAATCTAATAATATCGACTTAATATCAATGCGAAATCTTCTGACACCTAGTAATTTTGAAGATGGATTACACCCCGATCCCAAAAATCATAAAATAATTTATGATGCAGTGAAAGAATATATTATAGATAATAAAATTATTTAAACCTATAAAATAAAACGTGGATCTACTAGCAATATCATATTACAACATTTGACCATTCAAAGATAAAATCTTGAATATTTTTTTCGATAAAGGAAAATTTTTGATCAGAGCTCCTATTGGTAGTGGAAAAAGTTTTTTGTTTTTTGATGGACCTACCTATGCTTTGTACAAACATACTGGTAGAAATGTTTTGAATGTGGATAGCAAAACTGGTTATATTAAACTACTTTTTGAAGTGGAGTGACAAAAATATTTGGTAGTAAGAAATTTGAGTCAAGGAAAGACTAAGGATGTATGTAAATCACGTTTATTAATTGTTAATTGAGAATTGTGAATTGAGAATGAAGATTCAAAAGACATTGAAGAATTATTAAAGAAAAGTGGGGCAAATCTGGAAGAAATTACATTTAAAAACGAAAGAGATTTAGAATGAAATCTAAGCGAACTTCTACCACCTAGAGAAGTTTTTTTGAGTACTGTTTTTCTCTTGCAAGATAGTGATAATATATTTGAACTACAACCAGCAGATAGATTAATTGTAATGAAAAATATTTTCAATTTGGTGTGAATAGATGAAATAAAAGATCAGATTGCCAACAAAAAAAGAGATATACAAACTACTTTGAAAGTTAAGTCTGATACGAGTAATCGGGATTTTAAGATCAAGAGTTTGGTGGGTGCTTATGTAAAAAATTATAGGAGTATTCAGTCATCTTTTAATGATGAACAAATCCCCCCTGCCCCCCTTGAATATAAAGAATTTATTCAGGAGTTGGAGACGGTAGCTGATAAAGTGAATATAAATGAATTTAGTTTGGAGTGATTTGATAAGAATTTTCATATAGAAATTGAAAAATATATATCAGACAAAAA
>DATFJH010000146.1:0-2277 GCA_035269265.1 Candidatus Absconditabacterales bacterium | reverse complement strand
TCTGCTCCTAATCATCCTTGTTGGTTCAACACTTTTTATCCCTAGAAAAACAGGATTTAGTTTTCTTAAATCTCTTTTTATATCTTGGTCTAAACTAGGTGATCTTAATAATATTTTTAACGTATATTTCAAGATTCCATTGAACTCTACATTTTTGGAATAATCGTCAAAGGTACAAGAAATTCTTCTGCTAACCTGAAAATTATTTCTTATAGAATCATTGAAATCTATTTTTCCTTTTATAAATCTAGTTTCTTGTGAATCAAATATATACTCTCTATGAAATCCTCTTTTTACTAATTGAATTAAGCCACTGTAAAATACTTTTCCCAGTAAATTATAAATATTTTCAAAAGTTTCTTTCCCTACCTTTGTTTCATCCTCTACTTTAAAATTTTCCCAAGCATAAGTAAGCATATAATAGATGTTTCTAATTGGTATTCCAGATGATTTATTCATATTATCACCCTAATAGAATTTTTACGTATTCTTTTGCTTTTTCTAAATCATCAAACCAGTATTCTTCTAACAGCGGTTTGATTTCATATTTGATGACATTCTCATACCAGTTTTCATCATCAATATCATAATCACAAAAATAACTATGACCAATTTTAAATCCTTTACCTAAATTACTGGAATCTTCTATTTGAATATTAAGATTATCTACTCTACCAATTATTCTATTTACAAGATCCTCTTCCATATTTAAATCATTTAAGAAGTTTTTAAAGCATTCCTTTCCAAAAGCAGGCTCAAGTTCAAAAAAACTAAATCTTCTTCTTAAGGCATAATCAATTATAGCTAGACTTCTATCCGCTGTATTCATTGTTCCTATTATATATAGATTTTCAGGTACTGAAAACATTTCATCTCCATAAGCTAAATGTATTTCCTGATCTCTTTTATCTTTTTCTAGGAGCATTAGAAGTTCACCAAATATTTTGCTTAAATTACCCCTGTTAATCTCATCTATTATGAAGAAATACTTATTTTCTTTATCCTTTCTAGCCTTGTCACAAAAATTGTAGAAAACCCCATATTCTAAAGAAAATTTATCTTCCTTAGGTCTATATCCCATCATAAAATCCTCATAGGAATAACTTTGGTGAAATTGAATAGATTTAACTTTTGATTCATCTTTATATCCTATGATAGAGAATGCCAGTTTTTTAGCTGCAAAAGTTTTTCCAACTCCTGGAGGTCCCTGCAAAATAATATTTTTCTTTCTCAATACTAATGATTTCAAATCATCATATTCTTCTTCATTAATAAATACATCTTTTAAAAATTTCTGCTTATTGTAGGTTTTTAAAATAGGTTGTATGTCTTTATTTCTACTTTCAATCATTTTTAATAATACTGCTGCTTCATTTTGTTCAACTTTAAATAAGCTGCCATTAGGATTTTTCATAACTTCCATGTTTTGAAGACCTTCTATCTCTTTTATATCATCATAAGATACTCCATTTGCTATATCTTTAATTTTTTTAAAATATAAAACTTCATTTTCATTTCTTTTTATTTCCAATAATGCAACTATTAATTTTTTAGGTGAAGTTAAATAACCAAAAATTCTATCTCCAGGTTTTGCATTTTTAAAATTATTGAACAATCTTCTTTTGTTTCCATTATCATTATAATATTCGTAGTTTGCTTCTTCTCCTATTTCTATATCACGATAGCTCCATACATCTGAATTTGCATTTATCCAATAGTAATTAATACTTGATTCAAACTTTTCAGGATATGTTTCTCGTACAGCTTCCTCTAATTCTGGTCTAACCTCCCATCTAAAATAATTATCATTAGTATATTCACCGTTAAATAATACTGACCACCACCTGTTAGTCCCATTATCTCTTTTAGATACTTCTATATCTATATTATTTTTTATCCTTTGTCCAAGTCCGCCTACTGAACTATTAAAGCTTGCATGACTTTTATTATAAATTATGCCTAATTCTTTACCAGTACAAGAACCTCCAGCATTAATCATTGTTATAATCATATCCATATCATTATCTCTAAAAATATCATCCTGATTAATTAATTTTTTCCAGTCCTCATATGTTACATCTATATCAAATGTATATTTAGATGAATCTTCTAGATAATCTGTGTTAGTATCCTTTACTTTAGAATCATTTTTTCCATTATCCTGGTATTTGTCAATTTTCCAAGCCATCATATCTAAAATCCTGTAATTCTTAAAAGGTAAATTCTTATCTCTAAATTTTTTAATAGCTCTACAATTATCAATGTAAGTTTCTATGT
>DATFJH010000145.1:0-9451 GCA_035269265.1 Candidatus Absconditabacterales bacterium | reverse complement strand
GCAAGAAATAAGAAAAATTCTGAATCTGGATTTTCTTTTCAAAGATCTATCATTTGTTTGATTGATCCAAAGTAATTTCATATGTGTAATTGTTTACCTGTCGGTTTTAGTCATGTAAGGAATCTTTTTGCCATTTTAATTAATTATTTTTAAATTTAAATCCCCTGTAGGGGGAGAGGGATCCCCGCAGTACTGCAGGGGTGGTGGGGTTTCAAATCGGTAGTATAATTAACTAACCCCCTACTCGCAAGCGAGCATTTTCCCCCTTACAGGGGGACAAAATTAAGAGATACTAGCTTTTACAAGTCACAAGAATAGTGGATGTGGTTTGTTTATCCTAGATTTCAATTCTGGATGAGCTTGTGTAGCTGCATAATATTTGTGATCTGGTATCTCTATGAATTCTACCAAAGTACCATCTGGAGATGTACCAGAAATTACAAATCAATTTTCTAATAGTTTTTTATGATAATTTGGATTTACTTCAAACCTATGTCTGTGTCTTTCTTTTACCAAATTGCTTGATAAATCTATTTGATTAAATTCTTTGTATAAATTTCGAATTTTTGTATCTGGCTTAAGTATTGCATCATATGAACCAAGACGCATTGTTCATCATTTTTTTGTAATTCATTTTTGAGTCTCCATAATATCTATTACATTTTGATTTCCATTTGGATCAAATTCTCTAGAATTAGCATGAGGAATCTCACAAATATTTCTAGCAAAAGCAATAGTAGCTACTTGTAAACCAAGACACAATCAAAGATATGGTAAATTATTTCCTCTACAATAATTGGCCACATTTATCATTCACTCTATTCCTCTATCACCAAATCAACCTGGACTAACTATGGCTGATATATTTTTGTCTGATATAAATTTTTGCAACTTATCTTGCCAATTATCTCATTGATATTCTGTAGTTTCTAGTCGTTCTATATTTATTTTGGTATCATAATTTGCTCAAGCATGTTTTAATGCTTCCAAAACACTAATATATGAATCATCTAAATTTGTATATTTACCTGAAATTCAAACTGTTATTTCTTTTTTTGGATTCATCAACTTGTTGACTAACTCCTCTCGCTTTGTTAAATCAGAGCCCTTATCTTCATTAAAAAATCTTTTGATAATATATTTGTCTAATCATTGTTTTTGAAAAGCCAAAGGTACTTGATATATATTTTGATCAACAGCTTCTATAATACGACTTTCATCTATATCACAAAACATTGCTAATTTTCACTTAACTCAATCTTCAAGTGGTTTTTGTGTCCTACATACCAATACATTTGCATGTATTCATACCTCTCTAAGTTTTATAATCGAATGTTGAATGGCTTTTGTTTTCATCTCTCACGATGTAGTAACTGTCACTATTGGAGCAACATGAACGAAGAGAACATTTTCTTTTCACAAATCATGTCTAAGTTGTCTCATAGCTTCTATGAAATGTGGTCATTCAATATCTCAAACAGTACCTCATATTTCTATAATAGCCACATCACTTCATTCTGATAACTTTCTAATTCTATCTTTTATTTCATTTGTAACATGTGGTATTACCTGAACAGTTTTTCCAAGATAATCACCTCTTCTCTCTTTAGTCATTACAGATCGATAAATTTGACCCGTAGTTACACTACTATACCTTGTAAGTTCTTCGTTTATAAACCTTTCATAATGTCATAAATCTAAGTCTGTCTCAAATCAGTCGGTAGTGACAAAAGTCTCTCCATGCTCGTATGGAGACATAGTACCTGCGTCGATTTGTAAATATGGATCCATTTTGGCCATAGTTACTTTGTATCCAGCAGATTTCATCATTCTACCAATAGAAGCAGCTGTAATTCCTTTTCACAAACCAGAAATTACTCATCAAGTCACGAAGATTAATTTCATAATATAAGTAATGTATATAAATTCATTTTTTGTTTTATGTTTTTGAAGATATTTTGCAAACATTTATCGTACAAATTTTAAATAAACATTGGTTGACATTTAACATAAAATATCTAAACATAATTGGTTAACAAAAAAAATAAAAAAATATGATGAAAAAGACTATGCAGATTTCGATTTCAGTTCAAAGATTAAAAGTACTACTATCAGAAAAAGGTGCTTTAACAAAACTTGAAGGTAGGTTAGGAGCAAAATTGAAGTTATCTAAGGATGACCCAATAAAAGCACTGAAAGAATTTCTGAAAGACACTACTGACTTTCAGGATAAACATTTGAGAACTTTAACACAAATACTGCACAAATTGGAAACGAAGAGACCTGAATTGTTCGTACATTATGCTATTTTGTACGATAATCTTAAAACATGTGGTAGAGAACAGAATAAATCCAGTAAACATAAAACTGGACTAGTAGTTAATAAGGCTACAAAAACAAGCAAGGAAAAAGAAAATCCTAAATTAACAAATGTTTTTGTAAATACTTATCTTCATGAAACTCCTCAACCACTTAATTTTATCAAAAGGCTTGAAGATCTTGATCAGTTGAATTTCATTGAAAAAAAGACTGTAATGGATGCTAAAGCTAATGCTAGTAAATTTATTAACCAGAACTTTAAAAACTTACAAAGTTCTATTTCCAAGCTACGAGAAGAGCTGGAGAAAAGTTAAAAAATCAACTCTTATTAATTATGCCTCCTAATTTTAGGAGGCATTTTTTATATAGTAAATTTGTGTTGAAATGTATAAGACCTTGAGTATATAATATAGTAAAGATTTATTTAATTTTAAAAAAAATGATAAACAAAAAATTTAAATTTATTTCAGTTTTGGCTTTTTTGGCAATATCAATATTAAATTTTAGCATAGCAGATACTACTTGAGATTCTTTAAGTGGTTCTACAATAAATAGCTGAACAATAGAAACAACAACTTGAGATATAAATAATGAATTACCTCAAATTTTGATAAATGAAGAAACGAACACCATATATGTAACTTGATATCAAAACGAGAGTACTGGAGAAAATTCAGAAAACAACAATGAAACATGATCAGTAGAAAACGAAGAAACAATAGAAGATACAATTATTGAATTACCAGATAATTCTCAAATAAATCCAGAAGATGAATTTGATAGTGCTTTAAGTTGGATGTATGAAAACTGATTAACAATGTATGATAATAAAACAGATTATAGACCCTATGATCCTTTAACTCGTGAAGAAGCAAGTAAAATAATAGGACAAGCTTATAGTGTTTTATGATATCAAGATGTAACAAAAAATGCTAGTTGTACATTCTCAGATTCTGAAAACTTTAATCCAACTTTATCAAAACACATATGAAATGTGTGTAAACGATGATTATTTAAATGAGCTGATGGCAGATTTATGCCAAAAGAAACATTAACCAAGGCTCAATCTATGGCTGTACTAATGAGAATGTTTGAATGAAAAATGTCTTATGAATTGCAAATACCTTGGCGAACTCAATATTATGAAAAATGAAAGATTATTTGACTTACAAATGTAGACAATATAAACGAATTTGATCATGAACTCACAAGATATGAAATTGCCTTGATGATATATAGGTTAAAAAATATAGCAACAAATGAACAATTAAAGACTATGGCATTAAATGCGATATGAAATATTGTTATACCAAACAAAACTTGATCAATGAATTCTGAAACTGTAATTGATAATTTGGATACCTTAGTTGGATGAATAGATCCAAATTCAGATCCAGAATTATTGGAAGCTATTTATTGGATGTTTGAAAATTGACTAACCATATATAGTGATCCAAACAACTACAAACCTTTTGAAGTCTTAAATAGAGCTGGTGCAGCAAAAATATTTGACAAATTTTCAGACATGTTATGACTTTGAACTACAGAAGCATATTTACCAAATGATTGTATATTTACTGATATATCACACCTAGATGAATCAACACAAACACACGTATCTAACGTATGTAAAAAATGACTAATAAAATGAGGAAATAGCTTATTTAATCCTGATGAAAGCATGAACAAATCACAATTTGTGGTTGCTTTGATAAGAATGTTTGAATGAAAACATTTAGATGAAAATGTTTCTCCACGATGGCAAAACTATTTTAATGAAGCTAAATCTCTTGGATTAGTTTCTCCTAGCGATGCCGTAACATTTGATAACCCAATTAGCAGATATGAAGTGGCATTATTTTTGTATAAATTTGATATAAAATACAAAATGCTAAATACACTAAACAATAATAGAATATCAAACGAAGTGATTAGTACAGTAAAATGATCAATTAGTACTTGAACAAATTGAAAGATAGAAGCCAATGTATATGTAGACGCAAACTTGTTGAATGATTGAAAATTTAATATATGATATGTAGAAATTTTTGGTACAAGATATAAAATTGTAAAAACCTCTGAAGAAACTTATTTTGCTGACAATTTTGTACGATATGGAGATATATTTGATATGGTAACTGAAGAAAGGCTTGGTTCTGTTAACTTTATAGTAAGTAATGGTTATGTAATAGAATCTGTAATTAGATTTGTTGAATGAAAAAATTACAAAATAAAATGAGTAGAATGAACAAGTGCATATTATAAAATAAATGAACAATAGAAAATAAAAAACACTATGTCATCTCGACTGTAGTGAAACGAAATGGAGAGATCCCTTTTATTATTTAAAAAGATTTCTCCGCCTTGGTCGAAATGAAAGGGTAAAAATTTATAATCATATTCATAAATATGGAAGTTAAAAAAATAAACACAGACATATTGATAGAAATAAATGAAAACATAAGACCTGATTCTTTTGATAGTTTTGTAGGTCAAGAACAAATAAAAAAAGTATTAAAAACAGCAATAGGTAGTGCTAAAGAAAGGCAAAGCAATATGGGTCATGTTTTGTTTTGTGGTCCTAGTGGATTTGGTAAAACTACAATGGCACATATAATTTCAAAACAAAGTAACGTAAATATGAAAGCTGTAACAGGTTATGCTATCAGTAAGCCTTCTGAAATAGTAAGTATTTTGAATAATTTAGAAGAATGAGATATTTTGTTTATAGATGAGATACATAGATTAAAGCCTAGTGTAGAAGAAGTATTATATATAGCTATGGAAGATTATGTGATAGATATGGTTATGCCAGAAGGTGGGAATGTAAGGATACCATTGAACAAGTTTACACTTATATGAGCAACAACAAAAGGAGAAAGTTTGTCTAAACCAATAAAAAATAGATTCATTTATGATTTTCATTTTATGGAATACAATGCAGAAGAAAAAAAGAAAATAATTAAAAAATATTTGGACAAATATAATATACCAACTGAAAATAGTGTAATAGAAAAGATACATCATAAAGTGGATTCTGTGCCTAGAGAAATACACAATCTTTGTATAAAAATTAGAGATTTTTTTGTAACAGAATGAAAAAAAGCTTGAGAATTTAGTCACAATATGCGAAATGAATTTTTGAATCATAGTAGTATAGATGAATGATGAATGTCTCCTATTCATCAAAAATACTTAGATGTTTTGAAAAAAAATGACAGACCTATGTGATTGAAGTCTATATCAATACAACTTGGAATGAATGAAAAATGAGTAGAAGAAGATATAGAACCACTTTTGTTGAAATTGGGTAAAATAGAAAAAAGTAGTAAAGGTAGAATATTAATATAAAATTTATTTTTTTAAATAAAAAGATGAAAATATTTAATTTTAAAAGAAGGAAAAAACCACTTTTTACTACAAAAATTTTGGCAATATCTAATATCGTAGCTTTTGTTGCAGTAATAATAGTTAACTATTTGGCTACAAGTTTGCCTATTGGATGAATGACTACCTGAGCATTATCTGACCTTTATCCAAATCTATTTGTACCAGCATGAATAACATTTTCTATTTGGGGATTAATTTATTTATGATTATTGTGATTTGTTGTTTGGCAAATAGTAGATTTATTTAAGAAAAAAAGCGCTAGAATAACTAAAAAAATATGAATATGGTTTTTACTATCTTGTGTAGCAAATATTTCTTGGATATTTGCGCGACATTATAGATTAGTGGGATTATCAGTATTAATTATGTTAATTTTCTTAGCCATACTTATAATAATATCAAAAAAAGTTGAAATATGAAAAAAATTATGAAATCTTTGAGATAAATATTTCGTACAAGTTCCATTTAGTTTGTATTTGTGATGGATATCTGTGGCTACTATAGCAAATATTAGTACATATCTTGTAAATATATGACGATCTGGACGATGAATCTCTCCAGTATCTTGGACAATTATAGTAATAATTGTAGCTATGATTTTAGCACTTTTGGCATTGTATAGAAAAAGGGATATTGTATTTGCACTTGTAGTAATACGAGCATTTTTGTGAATAATATTGAAAAGGCTTTGAGCTGAAATTGTATATACCGAAATAATATGGATCACATGAGTAGCTATAATGATAATTTCTACCTATATATGATATAGCCTTGAATACTGGAAGAAAAATTAATGCTTGACTTTAAATTATTTACAAATATATATTGGTTAATAATATTTATTATTTAAAAAATATCATGAACGAAATTGCAACTATAGCATCTAACTTACCATGACATAATGATGTAATATTTTTGTTATTAATTGTAATTATATGGGAAATGGTATGGAAAGGTGTTGCATTATGGCATGCTGGTAAAAGAAAACAAATGACATGGTTTATTTTCTTGTTTATTTTTAACACAGTTTGAATATTACCAATAATTTATTTAATATTAAATAGAAAAAATAAAGGCAAATAGAAACAAAAATATTTTTAAAATTATTTTGTTAAACTAATAAAAAAAGGAGGTAATTATGAGAAAAAGTAAGGCTCGTAAAAAAGCAATAAGAGCCGTAGAAAAAACTCTGAGAATAAGGGATCACAACAAAAGAGAGGCTGAAAAAGCTAAAAGAGATCCTAATTACAAACCAAAGTTCAAAAAAAGAAAAAGGAGGTAAAAATGAAAAACAAAAAAAAATCGCGCAAAAAAAATTATATTGCGCATGTAAACGGAGCCTTATTTCGTCACTTAATAGGCCGTGAAATTAATGATCTGAAAAAAATAGAAGAAAATGGTAAAAATAAATTTTATTTTTTTACCAATTCTAGTAAGGATTATAATCCAAAAAAAATCTTAGATCAATTAAGAATTCATGTTAAAAAAAGTGGCAATATTTGCTTTGGTGTATTCCAAATGAAAAATCATAAGGAATATTATTTTGTGTGTGAAGTTGATACACTGTATATAAAGGAAAATCTAACTCACATACACACAAAGCCAGTGGTTAATTTTAGTGGAAGAACAACTTAAAGTAGAAGCTATGAAAGAGAAAATTCAACAATACCACCCTGCCTTTTAGGTTGACATCTAAATAAGATGTAAAGGGTGGTTTTTCTTTAAATAAACCTAAAGAATAGTTCTCATAATATAAAGTTATACCTATTGAAAACTATACATCTTTTTTAAAAGAAGTAAGGTATATTTTTAAAAATATACTTGTTTTTCTTTTTTGCATTAATATTACATAAAACACAATATGTTGTGTTTGTTTGCATTAATATAACACAATATATGGTATTCACCTACTTTTATATTGTTTAATAATTATATTAATAATGAGTATAAAATTTGTAAAAAAAAGAAATTGAGACACAGCAAAATTTGAAAAAAATTTGATAAAAAATGCTATAAACAAGGCATATAAACAGACAAAAACAAAACCAAAGATTGATGTTGATAACTTAGTAAACGACATATGTAAACAAATAGATAATATAGAAACAAAAATGGCTAAGAAAGATATTATTTCTGTAGAAAATATACAAGATATTGTAGAACAAAATCTTATGGAAGCCTGAGAATTTGAAACAGCCAAAGAATATATTTTATACAGAGAAGAACGTTCAAAAATAAGAGAAAAAGAAAAAAAAATTATAGAAGAAAAATTCGACGAAAACAAGCTATCTGTTACCAAAAATAATGGTAATAAAGAAAATTTTGATATAGAAAAAATTAAAAGAACTTATGAAAGAGTAGCTTGAAAATTAAAAAAATTGTGTCCGTTTGAAGAAATAAAAGAATCTATGAAAAAGTATATTGTAGATGAGATAAAAACTGTAGATATAAATAAATTATTAGTTAAATCTGCAGTGAATTTGATATCTATAGATAATATACATTGGCAGTTTATAGCATGAAGATTTTTAACTATAGATTTATATAAAAAAGCTAGTAGAGAAAGAAATATACCTGTACAAAATTTATACTCTCCTGAAGCATTTTTAAATTTTGTAAAAGAATATGTAGATGCGGGTCGATATTATGAAGATTTTTTCAAATATTATAGTGAAGAAGACTTTTTGAAAGCTGGTGAATTTCTAAATGCAGAAAGAGATATGGAGTATGGATACACTACTCTACTTATGTTAAACAAAAGATATCTTTGTAATCCAAATAATATCGTAAAGGAAATACCTCAATATATGTATTTAGCTGTAGCTTTGTTTTTGGCAATACCAGAAAAAAAAGAAGAAAGATTGGAAAGAGTAAAACAAATCTACGAAGCTATATCATCTCAAAAAGTTTCTCTAGCTACTCCTACCCTAATGAACGCTAGAAGAAAATTTCATCAACTATCTAGTTGTTTTGTTTTAAATGCTGATGATGACTTAAGATCAATATATCATAATATTGAAAATATTGCTCAAATTTCAAAATTTGGTGGTGGTGTATGAACATATTTGGGTAATATAAGATCTAGAGGATGAACTATTAGATGAGTAAAATGAGTTTCAGGATGAATAGTACCTTGGATTAAAGTAATAAATGATACTGCAATAGCCGTAAATCAATTATGAGCTAGAGCAGGAGCTGTTTCTATAACTACTGATATGCGACATAGAGATATATATGATTTTTTGTCATTGCAAACTGAGACTGGAGATATGAGAAGAAAAAGTTTTGATATATTTCCAGCTGTTGCTATACCAGACTTATTTATGAAAAGAGTTGAAGAAGGTGGTAAGTGGACTCTTTTTGATCCAAAAGAGGTACTAGATATAACATGAAAAAAACTTCAAGACTCGTTTGGTAAAAAATTTGAAAAATTCTATATCGAATGCGAAAATAATAATAAATTAGAATTAAAAAAACAAGTAGATGCAAAAGATTTGTTTAAAACATTTTTGAAAGTAGTAGTAGAAACATGAATGCCTTATGTCTTTTTCCGTGATGAATCTAATAGAATCAATCCAAATAAACATGCTGGTAATGTCTATTCAACACAATTATGTACTGAAATTATACAAAACACATCACCATCTACATTTAAAGAAGAAATTCATGAAGATGGAGAGGTAACTATCAAATATAAAATGTGAGATACTGTTGTTTGTAATTTAGCATCGTTAAATATGGC
>DATFJH010000144.1:0-5872 GCA_035269265.1 Candidatus Absconditabacterales bacterium | reverse complement strand
AAAAAATCTATTCCTTCTTTGGTGAATTCTTATATTAAGATTTCTGAAAGTATGAAGTATTTTGGTGCTTCTGTAAATGCTAGATTTGGAGATGTGATAGAAGGATGTATATTACTTACTATTGCTGATATAGATCCTGATGTGTTTAGAGAACATACAAAACAATTGTTTTAATTTGAAAAGCCTGTCGTTTAAGATGGGCTTTTTATATTTTTAAATTTATTTTTTCTCAGTTTGGGTCTGTAAATTCTAACTTGTATGCTGTCAGTTGCATCTTGTGATTTTCGTCCTCATTTCAATACAAATAATCTCACAATATCGGTAATCAATGATTAGATAAGTGATAACGTATTTGGTGAGTTCTTCATGTGAGGATTTCTAGCTTTAATTCAATTCAACCCCCTTTTTTCCCCTCACAAAGGGGGATTGTTTTGCAGTTCAGTATTTTTGTTATTCCCATTTTTGGTGTTGGATTTGGTACTTTTGCATGTACTGTTTCTTGTATGTAGTATGGTAGATTGTCTTTTATTTTCTTTAAGAATTCTTCTCACAAAACTGTTATGATAGACGTTGCTTTATAGAATTTTCTGATAGGGATGTTGGTTTCTTTTATGTTTTTTGATCCCCCTTCATCCCCCTTATTAAGGGGGACTATATTTGATTTTTGTTGGAATAAGGATTTGAAATGAGCCAATCATTTTTCGGTTTTGGCTATAATCATAAGTCAGTCTGTATCTTTGTCTAATCTATGTATCAATCCAGCTCTTATAAAGTTTCCTATACTTGGTAAACCTTTGAAGTTGTGATAAAGAAATCACACAACTGATGGTTGGTTTACATCCCAAACACTATTTGGGTGAGATAATACTCACTTTGGTTTGTTTATAATCATATAATCTTCTTTTTCCAAAATTATTGGTATTTTTATGTTTGGAGCTTCTTCTAAAACTATTGGAGATAAGTATCTTTTTAGATTATCTATTTGTATCTTATCTCAATTTTTTAGTTTATATGATTTTTTTATTTTTTTTTCTCAAATTTTTATACCTCATCTTGATATTATGTGGTGGAAAAAGTTTCTAGAATATGGAAACTGATAGCTTAATCGTGTGTCTATTCTTTCTCATGATCATCTATATTCTATTTTTGTTGATAATGAAGAACTCATACTAAAATTTTATATAAAAAAACTAAGTGAAAATTTGCATTTTTTTTGTTTTAGATTATAATTTATATAGTAATTTTAGATTCTTTTACAAAAGAAAAAAATGATAGATCAAAATCAAACAGGATCTCAATTAGAAAATCAACCAGTAATGGGAGGTAATCCTTATGATTTGGTAGATAATAAAATTCCAAAAAATGATGTACAACAGGATTCTGTACAAAACATTGATTCACAAGTTAATCAATCAGTACAACAAAAAACTCCTGTTCAAAATACAAATGGTATTCAAGTTGATGAAAATTCATCAAAATCAAATCAAGTTGTAAAAAGTCAAGCAGTTCAAGAAAATACAAACAAATGACCAAATAATTTTACAAAAAAATTAATAAAATTTATTGCTAAATTGTCTGGACAGCCAGATCCTGAAACATGAAAAGTAAAAGAAATCAAAGGTAATTTAAATAATCAAAATACTTCTCAAAATAACGAAAATACAAACGTTTCTGTTTCTCAAAATAAAAATACTTTTGATAATATTATGTGAGGTGTAACATGATTTTTGGATAAAGTAGAAAAGAAAGTAGAAGGTGTTGCAGGTATTGATCTGGATGCTCCTGTAAAAAATTGAAATTTAAAACAAGAGAACAATGATCTAAACAATGTTGCTCAAAATGTTCAAAATCAGGAAGTTTCTATGGAAAAACAAACTTATGTTGAACCAAAAGAACAGGTGTCTTTAGAAGAATTGTCTAAGAAAAATTCTGCGGTAGAACAAGCTTCTTTGCAACAATCGGTAGATAATGTGAAACAAGATTCTTCAATACAGGAGAACAAACAAGAAATAAAAGAAAATGTTACAAATCAGAATATTAATCAACAAAAAATTGATAATCAAATACAAAACCAAGTTCAAAAAGATATAACTGATTTCAATAGCCAAAAAAATATTAACGCTCCCGATCTTGGAGCCCCACCAAACTTAGATATTAATAAACCTACTTAGTTAATAGGTTGTTATTGATAAGAAGAGCGAAAATCGCTCTTTTTTGATATATAGTAATTTTAAAATAAAAAAATTTATATGCTATAGTAATGCTGTTTGTTAAATATACAAAACTATGTCACTTTGAGTTGTTGGGATTATTGTTTTGTTTTATCTATTTTAAGTAAATATATATTTTTTCATTAGTTATTTAATTTAATAATTCGTTTGGTTTAGAGTTTTTTAAACTTTACATTTTCTTTTTTTCTCTTGCTTTTTTTGGCTAAAAGAATATGTTTTTTTTGTGTTTTTACGTTTTTTTTTATTTGATTTTTTGTGGAAAATGAATCGAAAATTATGACAGAAGAGAACTATTTTTTTAATTTTAATTGTTTTAGGATTGTTTTTTATTTTCTTTATGGGAAGAAAATTTAATCCTGAAGTTTGAACTAGAAATTTTACATTAGTTACAAATTGAGTTAATCATTTTAGAAAATGATTAGATGTAAGTGGTGGTACAAAGTTAGTCTTCAAAATATCATATGACAAATACGAGCAAGTATATGAAGGAGCTGAATTAGCTTCAGTTAAAAAGATGATAGAAAATATTATTTTGAAAAACATAGACGAAAGAATTTCTTGACTTTGAGTAAGTGATTATAGTGCTTATGTTCAAAGTATGGATAACAAACCTTATATAGTAGTAGAAATTTGAGGTATAGCAGATCTTGACCAAGCAAAAGAGATTATTGGTAAAACTGTTGAACTAGAATTTAGATTGCCAAATGAATCAGAACCTACTTATGCAGATAAGCAAGCTAGAAAAGATTTGGCAATAAGTATTAAAAATGAAATAGAATCTAGTAATTGAGATATAGTTAGTTTTGCTGATGCAAGATGATCAGAAAATATCTTTTATAAACATTGGACAGGTGTTACATTGTGACAGTTACCAGATTTTTATAAAAAAACACCTAGTCGTTTAAATATAGAAAAATGAATTATATCAGATATAATAACAGATACTTATAATGTTGTAGATTATCAGGATATTAGTGGTAATGTAAATACTACAGAATTGTATTGATATACATTTTATCGTGTAAATGATATTGTTGAATTAGATAGAAATAATACTACACCAAATGATATAGTAGATGTGGCAGAACAATTGTGATATTCTTATGAAACAACTATTGATAAATGAGATGTTGATTCTGTAAATACATATGATTATGTTGATTGAAACTTGGTTTATAATTTATGACCTGTTGCAGAAAAAGAAGAAGCTTATGATGTGAAAATAGTTCAAGTATCTCCAAGCAATACTTTAGGAGGTGATGATCAAGATTTAGAAGATTTGACAGCTCAAAAAAATGAAATTATAAAAAATATTGAAGAAAAAATAAAAAATGAAGATTCTTTTGAAAATTGAGAAATTGTAGCAAATGATTGGATATGAAAAGAACAAATAAAAGAAATTATTCCAAATTTTGACTTATCTACTGTTGGTTGAATTAAAACATATACTCAGTTGGCAACCACTTATGTTGTTTATCTCAAAGACATAAAGACGAAAGATGAAACTTTAGTTTCTGAATTGTTTATTGAAGATGTAGATAAAGATCAATTTGAAGAAGTTTTAAGTTCAAAAATTTTGTATGATATAGAAGAGGTTTTTGTTCAGGATAGGGAGACTTGGAAAACAGCAAAATCAAACAATGGAGACATTTTAAATGGTGCATATTTTAAATATGCAAATACTAGTCAATCACAAGTTTGACTTCCTGTAGTTGCTATAAATTTTGATGACAAGGGTACTCAGATATTTTGTGATATTACGTCTGATAATATTTGAAATCAAATGGCTATATTTGTTTGATGAGAATTGTTAACTTCTCCAGTAATTAGATCAAAGATATGTGGAGGTACTGCTCAAATAGATGGAGATTTTACTATGGATTCAGCAAAAGAGTTGGTTGATGCATTAAATAATTGAGCATTACCAGCACCATTGGTTCTTATGCAAGAAGAAAAAATTAGCCCTACGCTTGGTTCTAATGCATTGACTTGAGCCCTGATTGCTGCTGCTATTGGTATTTTAGCAATATTTGCATTTATTTTTATTATGTATTGATGGAGAAATGCAGTAGTTACTTTGTCTGTATTGTTATGATTTATGGTGGTTCTTTGATTGTTTATGAAACTTGTAGATTATGCTCTTTCTTTGTCATGAATTGCTGCAGTTATACTTTCTATATGAATGGCTGTAGATGCTAATATACTTATATACGAGAGGACCAAAGAAGAAGAAAACAATTGAAAAACTAAAGACTCGGCTATTGAAACAGCATATGATAGAAGTCGACCAGCAATAAGAGACGGTAATATATCTACATGATTGATAGCATTATTGTTGTTTATGCTTGGATCAAATATGTTTAAGTGATTTGGTACTATGTTGATGGTTACAGTATTGTTAACATTATTCTTTAATGTACCATTGACTAAGATGTTGCTAAAATGGTTTAGTAAGAAATAAATTAATTTCAAAATAAAAAAAAGGTCTGTATTATTATATACAGGCTTTTTTAATATGTAGGAATTTAAAATTAAAAGATTCCTGTCTTCGCAGGAATGATAGCTAAAGGGATAACAGAAGCAGAAATGACAGTTGCAGGAATGATACTTTTATTTCAAAAAACTCTAGCGATCAATTGTCAGGATTATTTTATTAAATTGTTTTGAAATTTTATATCTGGACAGTATTCTATCTTTCATAATTTAGATCATATCTTGTCTTTTTTACAATATTTTTGGTAATCAAATATATCTTTTTTTCTTTGTTCTATGTTTTTTTGTATTGCAAATCATGGTCAGCCTATACATCATCCTTTGCAGGCTAGTGGATCAAAAAATTTTATATTTTTATCTTTTTCTATTTTTTTGATTCAATTGTCTATATTTGGTATTTGATCACAGCTTAGGATTTGTTCCTTTGTTAAAATATCTTGGTAATGCATAGTGTCTGCTACAGCTCAAGTGAGCGGATAGATCTTAGTATAATCATTGTAAAATTTGTCAAAATCTGGGTCTCAGGCTTCTGTGATATTTGATTTGTCGTAGTCACAATATTCCAAATTATTGTTTTTGTATTCATCAAAAATTTCTTGTAGCTCTTTGAAAGTAATGGCAAAATCTACATCTCAAGATTCTTGAGCTTCTACTTTTTTTGCTAGACATGGTCAGATAAATACTGTCTTATAATCTTCTCAAAATTCTTTTTTAGCAATTCTACTCATTATTACCATTGGTGATGCAATATTTATAAGTTTGTCTTTGTGCTGAGGATATTTATTTAAAATATATTTAGTCACTGTTGGACAATTTGTGCATATATGCTGCATATCTATATTTTCTTTGATTATTTTACGATAGCGTTGATTTATTAGTTTGGCAGCATAAGTCAGTTCTACTACTTTATCAAAACCAATTTTTCTAATATCTGTGATTATTTTTGGAAATTCAAAATCCGCAGGAAAACTTGGAGCAAGTAGTGCTATAGTTTTTTCATTTTTAACTATATCTATCAAATTATTCTTCATTTTTTATGAATTTATATTTTAAATAAATTTCCCTTCGGGGACTTACTTTTTTCTTCCAGCAAAAAAAGTAAGTAAAAATGCCTCGAATCACTCAGAAGTTTTTCAAAAATCGTTACC
>DATFJH010000143.1:0-5169 GCA_035269265.1 Candidatus Absconditabacterales bacterium | reverse complement strand
CAGAACAACTTCCCCTTACATGGGAAGAGCTAGTATGCTAGAATACTGTCACCCTGCAAGGTCGAAGATCCTCGGCTTGTCGGGAGGGAAGAGGCTCCGAAGGAGTAGGGGGTTATAAGCGACTTTAAATACTTACACTCATAAAAATGGAAAAATATTTCGATTTATTATTAGAACTACTAGATATTCAAAAAAAAGAAAACTACAAAAAGATAGCAAAACTTATAGCAAAAAATCCAAAAGCAAAATTTAAATTTTATCACCAACACTGATTTATTTTTGAATGATATCAAAAATTGTTAAACAGAGAAATATCTCCAGAAGATTTCGCACAATTATGAGATTTCCAATCAAAAATAAAAATAGATCTAAAAAAACCAGATTCAATATCTTTTTTGAAATCAAATCCAAAATTAGACAAAAAAATTATATATGTTTTTGATTTTCTAGCTAAAGGAACAGTAGAGGAGTCTGATAATATTTTCTATTGTTAGTTATCAATAAATTTCTTAAAATCTTCCACACCATTAAAGGATTTATATACAGAAGCAAATCTTATATAAACTACAGGATCAATATCTTTTAGCATTTTTAAAATATCATTTCATATTTTTTTTGATGAAATTTCTTTTCATTCAGCCATCCATTCGTTTTCCAAGATATTCAACAAGTTTTCTATTTTTTCATTATTAAATTCTCTTTTTGCAAAAGATAACATTAGAGATTTTTTAAGTTTTTGTCTATCATACATCTCTTTTTTACCATCTTTCTTTATCACCATTAATTCAGTGAACCCTTTCCTTTCAAATGTAGTAAATCTATTGTTACAAAATTCACATTCTCTTCTTCTTCTGATTGTTTGTCCATCTTCTATGGCTCTACTATCTACTACTTTCGTATCCATATTTTGGCATTTGGGACATTTCATTGTTTAGTTTTGTTAATTATAAATATTTTCTTGTAATTTCGACTCCCTACCGTCATTCTGAACTTGTCCGTCCGGCAGGCGGGCAACGCGAAGAATCCAGCCTGTTTATAATAGATTCTTCACCGATTGATCGAGTGTCCTCGACTCTTGATTCTCAAGAGAGCGGGACGTTATCACTCAGAATGACAAAGGAGATGTTTATTTTGGCATTAAGTATCTTTTGTTATAATAAGTGATGTTTTTCAAAAATCATTTAAACCATAAAACATCTTCTCCAGATATGCTTTTGTAAATATCTTCTTTTCACTTTATAAAACCTTGTCGATTATTGAGTCATATTTTAAAGAATTTTGTGTTATCATCAATTTCTATCCACAATTTCATTATTCATTCAAACTTTTTTTCTAGTTCTTTTATCATTTGCTTTGTTTTATCCAAATAATTTTTACTTATATTCAATACATCTATACAGTAAATGTTATATAATTCTTCAATATTTATTTTTTTCTCTTTGTCTTTTATATATCTTATATATAGCAAAAATCACAAGGATGTTTCCATAAGATTAGAAAGTATACCAAATATGTTTGTATCAGAGTATTCTTTATTTAGTCATATATCTGAAAATTTTTCTAATATACTATCATAAAGCCAAAAATCCAATGTATACATATTATCTTTTATTTGATACATAATGTTTTCGTCTATATGTTTTTTTAGTATTTTACTAATTTTAGTTTTTTCAAAAATATTTTTAAATCTTTTTTTGTATAATATATCTATTAATCAATTTTTATCTTTTTTTACTATTTTTGATATATCATCAGCAAACATTTCCTTAAACTTATTTAATACTTGTTTGTTGTTTACATACAATCTTATATCTTTTGGATTAAATCATTGAAATATGGTAGCCAAAAAGTTTTCTTCAAACATTTTTACTATATACATATTTGAGTAGATTTTTTTGGATGTGTTTTTGTATGGTAAGTAAAATTTTTGTTTTCCAGCTCTAACATTATCTGCTATATTTTTATAATAAAAAACATTTTTACCATAATTATACAACAAAGAACCATAATAATGTATAGTATTTTTCTTGTTTTCGGTCCAACCAGATTCTTCTAAGATTTCATTTATCATATCTTTTTTAAATAATCTCAAATAGAAACTGTCTCATCTTGCTATCCAAAATCATCATATAAAAGTGATATAAAAATTTAATATTTTTTCCATTATCTTAGATTCTTTTTTAATTCTTTCAGGTATTTTTAAATCTTCCATATTTTCCAAATTGTCTCAAATATCAGACATCATATCGTCTATATCATCTTCCAATGATTTTCCTATTTTTTTTTCTTCGTTTTGAAATATATTTATTATATATTTTTGTACTCACTTAAAAAAATTGTTTTTAAAGTTTTTATAATCAGTAAGATACATATAAAGCGACTGTAGATCTCATTTGTTTTTACGAAATTTTTGTATTTCTTGGTCTAAAATTTTTTTGTCATATACTTTTGAAATTATATTATCTATTACTGAAAATATATCAGTTTCTACAAAAAGATATTTTAACAAAATATCTATAGGTAGTACATATTGTAATATTTTCTTTTCTACAATAGAAAAAGTAGATTTGTGTATAAAAGACTCTCTTTGATCTATAAAATTAATTATCATATTTTTTAGATGAGCTTCTTTTATTTCATCATAGAATATCCATTTATAAAAGTCTTCATCTTGATTTTTTTCTCAGGCCATGAGCTTGTTAAATCATTTGTAATGCTCAAATAACATAAAAAACATATCTACTTCTCACAAAAGATCTTTTTTTATTTTCTCTATTATTTTTAAGTCTAATTTTTGTCATGACTGATGAAAAACAGTTTTATAAAAATTGAACAAAACATCTATAAACCAATTGTAATCATCTTGTTGAGATTTTCATGGGAAAACTTTGATTCTAGATAAAAAAACAAAGTTTAAAAGATAGATTGAAAACAAAAAGTTCAAAAAGTATTCATCAGGATATTTTCTAAAAATTTTATCTACATATAGTGTTGCCATAAGTGCTATACTATGAGATATGTTCGATGGGTTTAAGAATCTATAACCATTTATATTTGCAGTACCACAGTATCAATAATAAAGATCTACATCTTTCTTTTTTGAGGTTTTTGCATCACCAAATCACATTTTAAACTCAAAGGGGTCTATGGCAATATCAAAAAGATTTAATTTATAATTTTCTATTATTTTTCTATTTATTACAGAAAAAAATTCTTTTGTAGAAATAAAAGATATAAACATACTAGCAGGATTTACATTGTTAGCCATCATCTCATCTGGGAATAGTGATAGCAAGACTCTCTTAAATAATTGCATGTTTTATTCACTTTGTAAAGTGTATGATTTACAATGTTTTTGAAGTATTTTGGTCTTTTAACATTGTATTACTTATTATATAAGCAAAAAAGGCTACATTTCAAATAGAAAATCCTTATTATATATAAGTTTCGTAGGCAACGGCCCATCGCACTACTGCGGGGCGCGGCGCGACCGTTCCTTACATTAAATATTTTTTATAATTGATGAGTTGATAAATGTTATCATTTTATATCCATATACCATTTTGCAAAACTAAGTGTCCTTATTGTAGTTTTCAAGTATGTCCTACCGATCAAATGAAGGACAATATTTTAAATATGGAAATAGAAAAATATGTTGATTCAATTATTTCTGAAATAAAAAAATATTCAGATATTCTTTTGGACAAAGAGATTAAATCAATTTATTTTGGGTGATGAACTCCTCAACTTATTTGATTAGAAAATATAGAAAAAATTACTGATACCATAATAGAAAAATTTGATACAGAAAATATATGAGAATTTAGTATTGAAATGAATCCATATCCACAAGATGAAGTATTGCATATAGTAAAAAATCTTACAAAAAAATACAAATCTTTTTCTAGAATAAGATTTAGTTTTGGTATCCAATCTTTTGATAATAAAGTTTTATCGCAATCAGGTAGAGATATCACATATCCGTGATTAGTAGACTTTTTTAGAGAATTACAGCCACTAAAAAAAGACAACAATATTTTTAATTTAGATTTTATTGCTTTTGGTAAATTCAACGAAAGTAAAAAATGAAATTTACAATTACGAAATCCAAATAGTTTAGATTTTTTTGAAAAATTAGCAGAAAGTAAATTTATAGATTCTTATTCACTTTACACACTAGAATTATTTCCTGGAAGTCTCTGGTACTATCAAAATATAGTCCCCCTTACTAAGGGGGAGAGAGGGGGTTCAGATTTTGAGGATAACCAACCCCCTATATCCCCCTCACAAAGGGGGATTACTTTTGGTTCTGATGATGATATTTATGAAGAATTTTCCATATTAAAAGATATTTTATTGGAATCTTGATACAAAAGATACGAATTATCAAATTTTTGTTTACTTTGAAAAAGCAGTATTCACAATAGAGTTTATCGAGAAATGTGAGATTATATTTGATTATGAACTTCTGCATCATCTTTTGTCAAAGTTCCAAACGAAAAATTAAAAAAATACTTATGATTAGATGAGAGTAGGGCAGTTCGTCGAACAAATACAGTAAAAATAGCAGATTATCAAAAATGAAATTACCTAGATAAAAAACTAGTTCAAAACTTAGATCAAAAAGATTTATTGATAGAGGAATTCTTTTTGTCACTTAGAACAGATTTGTGAATAACTAATATTGAAAAATATTGAGATATAGTAGTTTCAGATTTTCAACAAAAAATAGAATCATATGCAGATCAATGATTTATAGAGATGTTAAAAAATTGATTTAAATTAACTGATCAGTGAATGGATATTTATAATGATATTATTACTGAGCTTTTGCAAGAAATTTAATTTTTATTAATTAATTTATTCATTGATTCAGAATATTCTGCTTGTCTTTCTTTTTCTAATGTTTTAAATAGTTCTACATCTTTTGTTTCTTTTAGTTTTTTTAAATTTTTCTCAGATAATTCAGCATCTTTTTTTATAATATCAGATATGTTTTCTTTGCTTAATCATTGGCTGTTTTTCATTTTTGTAATTAGTTATAAAATAAAAGAAAATATAATTAATAATGATATTTTTTTCAAGATTTAATTGTTCAAATTCTATATATTTGTTCCAATAAAATCAATTTTGCCAATCCATGTGGAAGAGTAATTTCTCCAAAAGAAA
>DATFJH010000142.1:0-2267 GCA_035269265.1 Candidatus Absconditabacterales bacterium | reverse complement strand
CTTTTTTACTTATCAATTCAGTTTCTAAAAATAATTTATTTAATTCTCAAATATTATTATATTCAGATTCTAAATCATCTATCATATTTGCAATACTGTTGAATTTGTTTTTTATTTGAGTTAATTCTGATAGTATTGTTTGTTTCCATGTGTTTAAAAATATTAAATTCCATTGGTTTACTTCAAATACATATATTTGTTCATTTATATAATCTTGTATATAATCAAAAGAAAATGAATCTGCGAATCAATCCAAATCAAGCATTTGCTCTTTTATTGTTTCAATATTTTTTTCTATTTTTTCTATATCATCTTCATCAAAAGCCTTTTTTCGTTGTGTTGCAAGGTTTTGTCTTTCTTGGTTTGATAAGCTAGATATAGATGATACACTATAAAATAATATTTCATTTATAGATGATTCTATTTCTTCTATATCTTCTCAAAGTTTATTCATATTGTATATGATTCAATCTTGATTATTTATATCAAAATTTTCTATTTGATATTGTACTTGATCGTTTGCACCATCAATTTTAGTTAGAATTCAATCATAAAATTTTTTTACAGGAGATTCTTCGTCTTCAAATACTTTGTAACTAGTTCAGTTTATTTCGGTTTTTGTAGATAGATTGTTTTTTACTCTAGAGTCCAATGTTTTGTATGTAAAAATTTCTCAGTTTCAAACACAAATATCATCATATTCTTTGCTTATTTTTATTATATCTCATTCCCAAGTCGCACTATTATCATACTTACTAAAATAATCTACATCATCTATCAATATAGGTTGATTGTATTCTCGATTTGGGTTATCTAGGTCTCATATAGGCATCCAATTTGTAAATTTTATATCTTCTCACATTTCATCTCTATATCAAATACCATATTTATCTGGTTCTTCTTCTTTTTTGTTTTTGTTCCAAAACTTCATTTCATTTGGTACAAATTTTTTTTGAATAAGTCTTGTATATTCTCAAGCTCATTTAAAACTATTTGCAGGATATTCGGGACTTCATATTGATTTACTACCAGCTATATCATATATGGGATATATGGCATCTTGAAAATTATATCCACTAGCTCGTTCATTCATACCAGAAAGATTTAACGGAGAAGCTCATCACCAATTTCTTATACCAAATTCTGCAGGAGTTTCACAGCCACCTACTTCTTCTTCAACTCAAGGATTACACAAGTGATCATCATTTCCTTCTTCAGGTTCTCGTTTTCTTTTTTTCCAACAAATTCACAAAAACTTTTTTTCACATTTTGTGTTCCAATATTCTCTTTTAGCTATTTTATTTAGTTCATATATTTCTAATTCTTTAACAGTGTTTGAGATATTATATCATCTATTTGCATCTACTTGAGTAGCAAATATATCATAAGATCATCATATAGATTTATTATTTAAACTAATTATATCACTTATATCAGTTGATGGATGTTCAGAATTTTGAATATCCTCTACGGTTAAATTATCTATTTCTTCATAATTTCTATATGTTCATTTATATGTAGATGTTTGTTCCATAGAATTAATTCTATCTGCATTCATACCAAAAAAGTAGTTTTCATAAGCTTCGTATTCTTTCCAGGTACAAGTTGAATTTATATTTGGGAACTTTTCAAATCAATCATACTTTAAATAACTTAAAGGTATTACTTCGTTTAACCAATACTTTTCTTCTTCTATTTTTTCGTTTACAATATCTTCTAGTGCTTCATTAAAACTGATTATAAGTGGGTCCAATCATCCATCTAGCCTCAACAATGTTTCGTCTTTTTGTTCCATTTTTAGATAGTGTGTGTCTAATGCAGTACGATTTTTGGTGCTATCGTTAGAACCAGAATAGCTTTCTATCCATCTATTTGCAGTTTCTACATTTTTTACAATGTTATCAAGCTGTGTTCCTCATATTAGGTTTGAGTATGATTTTATATAACCATCTTTTACCATTTTTTCCAAACTCATTGTTGGTGTATTCATCTCATCTGTAGCTGATTGGAGCTCTTCCATTCCATCAACTCAAGAGAGAATGTCTGCAATCATATCATTGTGTGATTCTTGCATAAGTTTAACCATTAAGTCTGTATATCTACGATATCATATGTCTTCAGCAAAAATAAATCCATTCACATATGAATTTAATGCTTCTTTATAAAAATATTGTTTGTTTGCTATTAAATCATCATACCAGATATTTTTTCCAATAAATTCAGAAGGTTCATCTGCATATGCTTGTAGTTTATCAAAATATTTTTGA
>DATFJH010000141.1:0-3046 GCA_035269265.1 Candidatus Absconditabacterales bacterium | reverse complement strand
TGTAATATTTTTGTTGTTTTTTTCATACTTTTTTCCGGCATTTTATATTAGTGAATTAATTTTGAGTTTTACTCCATATATAGTTTTTTTTGCATTGGCTTGATTTGTTTTAAGTATAATATTTATGAGAAATAAAAAACTATGATATTATGTAACTATAATGCCACTGTTTGTTTTGTTGTTTGCTTTATTGTTCTTTTTATTTTCTAGGAATTTTAATAAATTTTATAACTGAAAGTGATTTGTTAATCTTACTTGAAATGAACAATGATTAGATATATTGTATTCAAATATTTTATACAAAAATTTAGATTATACAGGTTTAGCTCAAACAATTTCTGAAAATGATCCAGATATGGTATTTATGGTAGAGTTTACTGATGATCACAATGAAAAATTAGCAGATGTTTTAAAATCTAACTATCCCTACTCTGCTCGTACAGATTGGTCTGATAGGTATTTTGGTAGTGTTGTATTTAGTAAAATACCTATTAATAATTTGACTGATCAGGCTCATCAAGGTAAGTGGAGATATACGTATTTTTATACAAATTATGAAGGTAGTGATTATTATATATACTTAATGCATGTTAGTTCTCCGGTGACCTATCATTATTTTGAGATGAGAAACAATCAGTTTGATATATTAGCTGAGAATTTTGAAAAACATAATTTAAATAGAAGTGAAAATGATAAAATTTTGATGATTTGAGATTTTAATGTTTCTCCTTGGTCTTATTACTACAAAGATTTAGAAGATAATTTAATATGATTACGTAATTTAACAAAGAATTTTACTATATTGTTTACTTGGAGTATTAAATATTTACCATTTTTGAGTTCGCATATAGATCACATTTTTGTTAGCGACAATTTGACTTTTAATAATATAGAAAAAATAAATATGCCTGGATCTGATCATGATGGGTTTTTGTTGAATTGAGTCAGGTAATTGTTGTCTTGTAATTCTAAATGGAATTAAGTCACCGTAATATTGCGGGATAAAAATCTAGTGTTTTGATATTCTGTAAATCTATATTTAATAGATTCTTCGTGTTGTACGTCTGATGGAAGGACAGGTTTAGAATGATGACTAAAAATTTGCAAAAATAATGAAAATTGTTATAATTTGGTTGTATTAATTTTATAAAAGTTTTTAACAAATGGCAAAGATAGAAAATACAAAAGAAAAATTTTTGTTGAGTACAGATTCTTTAGCTTGAGTTGGTTTAGATTTAGTTTTTGAATCTGCTAAAAAAGCTGGTTTTGATGGTATTGATTTGGCTATATGGAAAAATTTTGATGCTTGGAATACAAGTTATGTAAAAAAGTTAGTTGATAAACATGAATTACCTGTAAAAGTTATACAAACATCGGCTAGTTTAAATAAAAAAGAGATGGAAAAGGCTTTAGATCTTTGTGAAGTTTTAAATGTAGATACCATTGCTATAAATTCTCCTAAGTTTTTTGACTACAGAGCTTTTAATTTTATAAAAGATAATATATCTTCTTATAAAAAAGCAAATAAAGATATTAGTTTTTCTATAATAAATCCTATTGATTCTAGTTTTTTTGCTGTTCCTATTCCTAAATATCGTTTTAGTAATATTGTAGAAATTATTAAAAAACATGGATGTAATTTGTGATTGGATATAGCATGACTAGATGAAGATAGTTTTGAAGATGATTTTTTGAGAAAGATAGAAGATTTTATTCCTTATATATCTTCAGTTTATTTGTCAGATAAAAACAAACAAGGTAAACCACATATTTTACCAGGTGATGGTACTTTGAAAATACCAACTTTATTAAAAAAATTAAAAAAGAACAAATATTGACGTTACTTTTCTTTGAAAATAGATATTGAAAAATCTGACTTAGCTGATGGAGATAAATTAGACTTAATTCTGAAAAAAACTACTAAATATTTTGAAGAAAATTATATAGATTTATAAACTTTTATAAAATAAATATATTATGAATACTATTAATTGAGACTTAGATTGAAAGACAGGATCTTTAGATAATCATAATAAAGCTGAAAATCATGAAACTATAGATGATTTGGATATTTCGAATTTTTTAGACTTGGCTGTGAAATTATGATTTTTAGAGACTGGAGAAATGAAAGAGATTAGGCTCAATATAATTGATTTGATGAAAAAATGAGAAAATTTCATAAGTGAATATACAAAATATGAAGATTTAGCAAAAGATGAAATAGATAAGTCTAAAAAAGAAATGTGGTTATTAGACCTTGTACAGGCTAATATTTTAAAAGATTGATGATATTGTTGATTTGAAGATGTTTATGAAGATAAGATATATAATACACTAGATTTTCTTAAAAATTTAGAATCAAAAGAATTGTATGAAATAGTTAAGCAAATGAAATAAATTATATCAATATTTATATATAAATGTTCAGATTTATTCGAGATTTTATTAGGTATCCATTTGATAAATATAAAGAAAAGAACAAATTTTCTAAATTTTTGAAGTTAATTTTAAAAGATTATCCTGCTTTTTTATGGCTAAAACCTACTTGGCAAAGGATAGTAGTTTTGCCAATATTGTCTTTAGCTAAGATATTCCAGCATAAGTAGTTTTGTTAGTTGCTTTTTTTAAAGATATCAGTATAGTGTTTTTTAGTTTTTTGGGAACCCTGTCCCTTTTTTTGTTTTGTTTGAAAAAAAATATTTATAATTTTTTTAAATTTGATGGCTATAAGAAATATTGCGATTATTGCTCATGTAGATCATGGGAAAACTACTCTTGTGGATGCTTTATTGACACAGTCAGGTACTATGAAATATGTAGAGGGACAAGACTTGATTATGGACAATAATGATCAAGAAAGGGAAAGATGAATTACTATTTATTCTAAAAATACATCTGTAAATTATGAATGAAATATTATCAATATTATTGATACTCCAGGTCATGCTGATTTTTGATCAGAAGTAGAGAGAGTTTTGAAGATGGTTGATAGTGTTTTGTTGGTGGTAGATGCTTATGAGTGACCTATGCCACAAACTAAATTTGT
>DATFJH010000140.1:0-2879 GCA_035269265.1 Candidatus Absconditabacterales bacterium | reverse complement strand
GACAGAAAAAAATAAGAAATTTTTTCAGCATGTCGTTAAAGAAGGTGGCAATAAAGTTTTAATATTTCCTTTTGCTCAGAAAAATAGAGATTATGATTTGCAGTTTGAATTGGATAGTCAAAAATTTATCGATAACAATCCTGATTTGGATATAGAGTGTGCAATGGCTAGCAATGATATAGGAGTATTGGTTGAGCAAATTAGAGAATATAAATCGTTGTATTTTTGTGGAGGGAAATGAAGTCAGCATATAGATATTTTGCAACAAATTAATAATCTCGAGGAACTATTGGAAAACAAAATTATATCTTGAAATTCTGCTGGTTCAGTAATATGGGCGAAATATTATTATACTGAATTTATTACAGATGTACTGGAGTGATTGTGATATCTTGATATAAAGATGATGGTCCACTGGTTAAGTCAAAAATATCCATGAAAATTTGTTCTGGAAAATTTAGAAAAATTAAAAGACTATGGTGAAGATTTACCTGTATATACTATTAGAGAGCAGGAATATGAAGTGTTTCAGGTATAATGTTGTATTGTCATTTTGAACTAATGTGAAGAATCCATTATACATAGGAAGAATGTATGTCAAAACACTGGATTCTTCGTAAACTCAGAATGACGGAGTATAGTATTTAGTAATTTAGAATAAAAAAATGAAAAAACCAACAATAGTAGCTCCAGGATGATCTTATGAAAAAGCTGTAGTAGCTAGTAAATATGGAGCAGAAGAAGTTTATATTTGAGTACCTTTTACGTCTCTTAGAATGAGACAAAACAAGGTAAAAGATTTTGATGAATTGAAAAAAACTATTCAAGCTATTCATGACAATGGATCTAAAGCACTGTTGACGATGAATATATTTCCTAGAAATACTGATATAAAAATATTTGAATCTGTAGTAGAAAAACTAGTTGGTACTAATCCTGATGCTATTATCTTTTCTGATCCAGGAACATTTAATGTGATTAGAAAATATTTTCCAGATACTCCATTACATTTGAGTACTCAAACTTCGACATTAAATTATGAGTCAATTAAGTTTCGAAGAGATTTATGAATAAAAAGAGTAATTTTAGCAAGGGAGCTAAACATTGAAGAGATTAAAGAAATTAGAAAACAGGTGCCAGACATAGAATTGGAAGTGTTTGTACATGGAGCTATGTGTATGTCTTATAGTGGAAGATGTTTGTTGTGAGATTATATGGCAGGTAGACAAGCAAATAAGTGAGAATGCAACCATGCTTGTAGATTTAAGTACAAAGTATGGCTTGAAGAAGAACGTAGACCAGGTAAATTATTTCAATTGGAAAATGATGAAAACGGAAGTTATATATTGTCCTCAAAAGATCTTTGTACTATAGATAGACTAGAAGAGATAATGCCTTATGTGGATGCCATCAAAATAGAATGAAGAAGTAAATCTGAATTTTATGTATGAGCGATGGTTAAAGCATATAAAACTGTGAGAGATGCTATTGTGGCATGAAAGAAACCGGACTTACAGGCCAAAGAATTGGTAGAAAAAATTCCACATAGACCTTATTGGGATGGATTTTTGTTCAATAATGTGAAAAGTGCGATGCCGGACGATGAGGGGGTGATATCTGACGATAAAAGGGTTATATTTGAAAATAAAAACATGATTTCTGACGATAATAAAAATTATAAAAATAAAGAGTATGATAAATTAACGTTTGATATTATATGAATTGCAATGAATGTTCATAATGAGTTATGACCATGACTTTTGGAAAAGGTTTATAAAAAATGATTGATAAGTGAATTGAAGAAGCAATGATATTTTGTAAAAGAAGAAGAGAAAGTAGAATATAAAATCAATGATGATATTGTATGAACTGGATATGTTGATTTGATCTTTAATGATATTATTGCTTTAGAATTAAAATCTACCAAAGTTACTAAATGAGATTATTATAAACAGCTTAGATCTTATATGAAAAATAATGATAAGGTTAAAGTTTGATTTATTTTAAATTTCTATAATAAGAAATTAGATTTTAAAAGATTGGATGACAAATATCAGGGATTGTCTGATATTGATAATGATCGTCAGACATCGACTAACATCACTAGTCCTGGTCCTACTTTTTGTAGAAACTATTTTGGTATATTTAAAGATAACTTTATAGAAAAAGATGGAAAAAAATATTTTGAATTTAATCCAAAGGAAGTTTTGGAGAGGTGAATGAAGTTGAAATTTCTCAATGCAGAATGAATGTGAGAATTGGAAATTGTAGATTTGTTAAAAGAGTGATGACAAGAGTTGGATAGAGCGAATTGTAATACTCCAAAAGTTTTTGTCTTGACTGATAGAGAGATTAAGGGTTGGGAAATATTGTATAAATAAGATGTTTTTCATTCCGAGCGAAGTCGAGGAATCTCTTTATAAACAGAAAGGGATCTTTACCCCAGGGTACTATCTCTTCCTTCAGAATTCATCTCGTCCGCGTTGGTCGAGATGAAACATAAATGAATAAAAAAACCCTAGCACTACTAGGGTTTTTTATTTTAGTTCATTTCTCACAAATTATATTGGATAGTGAAAATATTTTCAAATAGACACGCTACAGTTAGTGGTCCAATTCCACCTGGTACTGGAGTAATGTATTTTACTTTGTCTTTTACTGAGTCAAAATCTATATCTCACACAGGTTTTCAGTCTTTATGTCCATATCATACATCAATTATTATTTGACTTTGATCGTTACGAACGAATTCATTATTTAACAAATGCACTACTCATGTACAAGATATGATATAGTCAGATGATTTACACAATTTTTTTAGTTCTTCTTTTGGTGTATTACTGTTGCAAGAATAAACTGTTCCTCATTGTTTTACTAAT
>DATFJH010000139.1:0-2079 GCA_035269265.1 Candidatus Absconditabacterales bacterium | reverse complement strand
ATATCTCAATCTGGTAATGAAGTTGCTTTATCTCAAAAAAGAAAAGAAATAGAATCTTTACAGAAGGAGATAGATGACTTAGATTTTGAAATCTCTAAACTTAAAGCTAAGTAAGCATAAATTGTCATTTTGAGTTTTGCGAAGAATTTATTAGATTATATTCTTCGATTCCACTGCGCTTCACTCAGAATGACGGTGTAATATAAAAAACCTCGCTCTTTTGGAACGAGGTTATATTTTTTTGGTTTTTGTTGGCTTAGATTATTTTACTTTAAACTATTCACCAGATTTTAATTTTTCAATTTCTTCTATAAATTTTTCTGGAGGATATGCACCTGGTATAAGTACAAATTTACCTGTATTTTTATCAATAATAACATTACCTGGTGTACCTGAAACACCGAATAATTGTCTTCATTCACTAGATTGGTTGTTTACTTCTTCAGTGTATCTTCCTTCTTCAATACATTTTTCCATATCTTTTTTATTTAATCAAACCTTATCTGCAATATCTAGTAGTGAGTCCACATTTATATTTCATTCATATGCAAAAGCTTCTTCAATAAGATTGAAATATTCTTTTTCTGTACCCAATTCTCATGCACAAACAATTCCTTCTCATAATTTTGCAGCTGCACCGTGTACAATAAAGTTTCTAAAAACAGCATTTACTTCTGTAGGATATTCTTCCAAAACTGAATTTATAGTACCTTGATCAGATTGTCTTTTACAATAAGGACACAAGAATTCTGAATACTCTAAAATAGTAAATCTAGCATTTTTATCACCATGTATTGGTGTTGAAGCCTTGATTTCTTCTAGTATTGACATCATTTCATTGTTTTCGTTTCAATCAGTTAGTTCAACTTCTTCATTATTTTCTTCATTTAAATCTTCCATTTCTCAAGAAAGATTATCCAATATATTTTCATTAACTTGTCCCTCTGCCATGTTTATTTGAGCTAATGCTTGATCAATAGCAGCACCTTGTTGTGCTTTATACGACTCTGAATTATATAGTTCTTTTACTAATTCCATATTTTCTACACCTCAAACCTTTATTGTTTCTAGATTCCAAGCACTATCTTTTTTAAAGAAAGAAAGTACATTTAAAATTAACATTATTAATAATATAGCAATTACTATTACATAATAATTTTTTTTATTTTCAATCATTTTTTAATAAATTATCAGTTAAAATTTAATTTAATTATTGTGCTATAAATTGTTGTATAGCAGCTGCTTGTTGTTCTTTATAAAAATCAGATTCATAAAGTTCCATAACTTTTTCAAAATTTTCTTGTCATCAAACTTTCATTTTTTCTAATTCTAAAGCAGAATCTTGTTTCATAAAATTTAATACTCCAAAAACTAGGTTTAATAATAATAAAACAACAAAAATAATTGTCATCAAAGAAGTACAACTCTTTGATTTTTTAGTTTTTTTTGTTTCTACAATTACATTCGTTTTTGGTTTTGAAACCTTTTTAGCAACAACATTTTTACTTGTAGTTTTTTTTGCTGTAGTTTTTTTTGCTACTGGTTTTTTATTGTTAGTAGCGTTTTTTTTAGTAGTTTTTTTTACTGGCATTACAAAATTTAACAAAATATAAAACATTACTTAAATACTAACTTATATAATTATTAATTTATATACATAAAGCAAACAAATCTTGGTCCACATTCGTTGTTTTTGTTTGACAAAAAGTATAAAAATAAAAAATTCACTTAGCGAAAACACATATAGTTGTATAGTTTGTTTTTCTAAATTAAAAAAATTTTGTACTATTCATATCGTATTTTTAATTAAAACAAACTTTATATATTTTCTAGTTAATTAAGATTATTTTTTAACATATAGGAATTTCTAAAGAACTAAATTCCTATATGCCACCGCAATGCTGCGGGGTAAACATATAAAACGACGACAAACTTCTTTTGGAAGTTTACATGTCTTATTTTATTATATTATTGATATACTAATGAAATCATATAAAATTAAATCAAAAAAATATAAGTCTAAGTCTAATAAGTTAATTTCTCCATCTAATTATAAAAAATCTAAAAGGTGAAAACTTT
>DATFJH010000138.1:0-6894 GCA_035269265.1 Candidatus Absconditabacterales bacterium | reverse complement strand
TAGAAATTTAGCTAAAAGTGTCACTGTAAAATAAAATTTTATAGTTCTTCCCATTTGGGGAAGTTGGAGTGCGAAGCTAGATGGGGGTTGTAAAAACAATTTAGTAAATTGAATGAATATGAATCAAGGTCGACCAAATTATAAACAAGAAAATAAAAGTTATGCTAGAGAAAATAGAAAGAATCTCACAAAAAGTGAGTGATTAGTTTGGCATATGATTTTGAAAAATAAAAATCTTTGAGTTAAATTTGTAAGGCAAAGAATGATTTGAAACTACATTGTGGACTTTTACAGCAAAGAATTGAATTTAGTAATAGAAATAGATTGAGAAAGCCACAATTATAAATTTTCTTATGATCAAAAAAGAAAAAAGTACTTAGATGGCTTGTGAGTAAAGGTTTTAGTATATACAGACGAACAAGTACTTAGTAATCTAGAATGAGTATTTAAAAGTATAGGGTCTTATGTCTCTGAAAACACCCCCAACTACATTAGAACAACTTCCCCACAGGGGAAGAATATTTAGTTTAGTTAAATAAGCTTCAAATCCAATTAAATAATCAACCACCTTCATCTTCTTCTACTAATGTTTCAATCATCAATTCTGGTGTTGGTTCTGTGATATCATCATTACCCGCTCTGTAATCTTGAGATGTTATATCCATATGTTCACAAGTTTTGTAAGAATAGTGTCATTTTAAATCTCAATCAAGACAAAGTCTTAATTCTACACTACATTTGTTATCTACAAAACCTAAAGGTGATTCATATGATTTAATAAACTGTCAATGAGAGACAACTTCTCACCAAGGAGTCATACAGTTGGAATAATTTGTTTTTGTTAATTCTGTAGAATTATTATTAGAAATCGGATTATTTGAGTTATTATTCCAATAACTATTTGCGCTTTCATTTACTTGATTTATTTTACCATCTGTATCAAATTCAGCAGAATCATTTTTAGCATATTCTGGATTTTGGATTAATTCTCCAGGTTTTTTATTATTATAAGAAATTACTTTTACTCTAGTATATTCATATTCTATATCTTCTTTACAAGATGCTTGTTCAAATGATCACTTTAATTCACCATCTTCACAAATCCTTCTTTGTACATTACATATTGTTGGAACGTCTTTTCTTTGTTGATAAGCCAATACAGATTCACCATGCTTAATTACATTATTCCATTGAGTTATACAATCATCATAAACAATATTATTTTCAGACTCTAAATTATCAACTCATAATTCTCAATTATCAATTATTTCTTCAATTACTTTTTCTTCCAAAATTTCTTCTAATAGTTCATCATCTAGTTCTTTTTCTATATCTTCTTCTCATCATATATAGTCTTTGTTTGGAAGAGATGCTTCTGTTGTTTCTTCAAGTTTCTCCTCTTCATTTTCAAACAAGAAAGACCAATCATTTGCTGCTCCATGTATTCATTCTCCCAAAACATTATGCTCATTACCATTATCATCTACAAAAACATATGTTAGTTCTATGGTTTCTACTGTTTTAGTTTGCATTGGTATCAAAATTATAGCTACACAAAAAATTACTGCCGCCATAATCATTGCAAATATCCATCCAAAAAATGTTTTCATAATTGTATTTTTGAAAAATAAATAATACAATTAAATTATAGTCATAAATTGAAATTATGCAAATTTTGAGATAAATAATTCCCTAAATTAAGATGTTAATTATTTTTTTTTGATATATTTTATAGAATATACTTTATGAGTTCTGTTTTTGTATAGTTGTCTCAATAATGCAAGACTTGTATACTTATAAAATGGTATGTTATTTATCAAGTGCATCGATTTAGTTTTTGTGGTTTATCTGAGATTTTAACTTAAACAATTATCCCACCTCAAACACATTCATCTCACACATAAGCCACTACACTTTGACCAGGAGCAATTCACCATTGCTTTTCCTTACAAATAAATTTTAATTTTCAATTTTCAATTCTCAATTCAGCATTTTGAGGTTCTTGTCTGTACCTTATTTTACTTTTACATTTCAATGGTAATTCATATTCTTTTCATATCCAATGCCAATTTTTTACCGATATTTCTTTACTACTTAGTTCTGGCTCATTTTTATCATAGCTTACAATTACTAGGTTTTTCTCTACATCAATATTTACTACATAAGCCTTTTTATTTATATCTAGGCCTCTGCTTTGTCATATTGTAAAAAAATATGCTCATTCATGTTCTCCTACTTTTGTTCAATCCACCAATACTATATCTCATTTTTTTATAGGTAATCTTTTCTTTAAAAACTCTTTCATAGGTACTTTTCAGATGAAGCACAATCATTGGCTATCTTTACGATCTGCATTTGGTAATCATATTTTTTTTGCCAGATTTCTTACTTCGCTTTTCTTCATTCATCAGATTGGAAAAAGTGCTTTGCTAAGTTGATACTGATTAAGTCATGACAAAAAATAACTTTGATCTTTATTGTAATCTATACCACGAAGCAGCCTGTGGTTTCAGTCGTCTTTTTTGTCTATCCTAGCATAATGTCACATAGCAATTCAATCAAATCACAATTCAATTGCTTTGTCTAAAAATACATCAAATTTAATCAAACTATTGCATAAAATATCTGGATTTGGTGTTATACCATTTTTATATCATTCATATATGTATTTTACTATTTTTTCTTCATATTCATCCCTAAGATCAAAACTCATAATTTCCAATCACAAAAATTCAGCTACTTTGATAGCTTCTTTAGCATCTTGATAAGTAGAGCAGCTTGGATTATCTTCATCTACATAATTTTTCATAAATCCTGCTACTACCTCATATCATTTTTCTTTTAATAACCAAGCAGCTACAGCACTATCTACACCACCGCTCAATCACATTAATATTTTTTTCATAAAAATTATTTTACTTAAATTAAACGTTTGCCACAAATAATGTCATTTCGATTAAACTAACTAGGTGAGTACATGGAGAAATCTCTTAGAAATGATTAAGAGATTTTCTAATTTCCAACCTATTGTTACATTGGTAATTCAAGATGAAAGAGAAAAAAACTACTGCTAACAAATAATAGTATTGTATTATTTTGATATCTGTTTTCAATTAATATTTATTCAATTTGATCTCCTTTGTCTAATTCTATTGTATCTATAGACGGTTCTATTCCATGTATTTCATCTAAAAATTCTTGTTCATTATAAAAACTAAATATATTTGCTAATTTTGTTTGTACCTTTTCTTGTATATCTTCAATAGTTCAAGCTTGTCTATCTTCTTTTAATTCAAAACTTTCTTCTGGCATTCTTTTAAGATATTAAATATTTAAATGTTTATGTATATATTATAAACAAAAAATAAAAACTGTCAAATTTTAAGACAGCTTTTATAGTTGATAATTGATAATGGTAAATTTTGAATTAATTATAAATTATCCATCCACCATTATCAATTACTTTTGACTCCAAACAACTCTTTTTTCGTCATTAATCATTTTAAATTCTTTTGCTTTTACTTTTATTTTATCACCTATATTATAATATTTTTTTCGTTCTACTCATTCAGGAGCTACAATCCAATTTTTATGTAACAATCACTCTACTCATTTAACAGTAATAAACATACCATAATTATATTGTAGTTTTACATATCATTCATATCGATTACCTAACTTAATATCTTTTATAGTAAACTTTCAATCAGAACTTGATAATTCTTTATTACTCACTCAATTCGTTTTGGGTTCTTCTTTATTTTTTTTCTTGGGGGTTTCTTTTTCTAATTTTTTTATGTTTGGAACAAATTTCATATTAGGATTATTTTTGTAAGCTAGTTCTAGTTGTTTATAAATATCATCTTTTTGACCTATCCATGTTTGCATTTGTTTTGGATCATTATTGTCATATATATCTATATGCATTTCCAAACGATCTCACATAGGAGTTTTTAATATCTGTCCTTTTTTGAATTTTAGTTCTAAGTCATCCTTGAAGTTAGATGGTCTTTTATACCAACAAATTTTATGTTTATTATTTTTAGTATCAAAGATTATAGCATCAGGTTCTATTCAATTTATAGCACTATCTTTAAATAAGTTTTCTTTTGTTCTTACAAATATATCTTGAGTATTTTCATATTCCTGTTCACTTATTCCTATTCATTCTAATCTTGCTTTTTCTTGTATTTTTTCTTGTTTTGAAAATGTTTTTTTGTTCCAAGCATCCATCAATCACTCTAGTTCACCTCTTTCCATAGCATATCTTTGCCTTGATTGTTTTCTAATTTTATCAATCAATTCTAAAGATCATTCTGGAGTTGGAAGAGGATTTGTTCTCATACTAAAAGGGTCGCTAGATATACCATCTACCATCAATTTTAGATATGCCGTAAACATCGGCAATGATATTAAGTCATTTGTACTTACAGCATCTTTAAATTGACCACTAATTATCTCTGCATCATCTTTACCTAGAGTAAAAGCCATAATTGTTCATACATTACCAAATATAGCATCTCTTACTTCTTCTTGTAATTGAGATGTAAATTGATTAGCCACAATCAATGACAATCTATATTTTCTAGCTTCTGATAATATTGTAGCAAAAGCTCTAGTTGCAAAATTTTGGAACTCATCAATATAAAGATAAAAATCTCTTCTTTCTGTCCTAGAAACATCTGCACGAGACATAGCATCTATTTGTATTTTTGTTACTAGTAATGATCAAATCATGGCAGCATTATCTTCTCAGATCTTTCACTTACTTAAATTTACTAGGATAATTTTTCATTCATCCATAGCTTTTCTCATGTTCAATTTTGTTCTTGGTTGTCCAAAAATATTTCTTACCAATTTTGACGATAAAAATTGTCATATTTTATTTACAATTGGTGCAATTGCTTCATCTCTTTGTCTATCACTCCATTTATTAAATTCTGTATCCCAAAATTTTTTCAATAAAGGATCGCTTAAATTATTTAACACTTCTTCTCTAAAATCTTTATCTACAAGTATTCTAGTAATATGCATCAATGTAGCATTTGGATAGTCTATTACAGACAACACAACATTTCTAAGTATATATTCTAATCTTGGTCCCCAGCTATGTTCAAATAGTTTATGAAATGTTGCTACTACTCATGATGCTATTCTGTTTTTTTCATCTTCATTATCTGCTTGAAGTAGATTAAAACCCATAGGAAAATCAGTATCTGATACATCAAACAATATTACATCATTTATTCTATTGGTTGGTACATGTTCCAATACAGTATCTACTAAGTCTCCATGAGGATCTAAAAGACACAGACCATTACCAGCTTCCATATCACTTTTTACCATATTAGATATGAATGTAGATTTTCATGTACCAGTTTTACCTACAATATAATAGTGTCTAAATTTATCTTCTCTTTTTATACCAAATTGTATATCTTCTCATCTATAATGAGTTTTTCAAAGTATAGTTAATTCATTTTGAGGTGTGCTTTTTACAGTTGGTATGTTAGTAGGATATGGAAGTCTTCTATATACCGTATATTCCAATCATTTAACGAAATTTGTTTTTGTTGGTATATGAAAAAAATTAACAGCTTGTCAAAAGGTCATAGGATGGAATTTAGCTTTAGATTTTATTTTAAATTTTCATCCAAAACTTGATATTGCTGATTTTATATTTTGATTCATATTTGAAATTGCAAAATTATCTTTAGATTCTAAACTATATCAAATTGAAAGCATAATTTCCTTTTTCTCCTCTTTTTTTTCAGTTTCTTCTTCTTTATCTTTTTTGGATCATCGAGCTAATTTTATTAAGTTTCATATATATTCTCAAAGTCATTTAGAAAGTTTAAATGTATATTCAAATTCTATAGACAACCTATCATTTGATGATACGCTGTTAAATAATGATAAGAGTTCTCTCATTGGGTCCATATAAGATCCATCTTTTGTAAAGAAATCTTTATTATTTATTTCTGCATTTTTGATATAATTTACATATTTTTTGTTTAATAAATTTCACTTTTCATCTAAACTTGGATTTATTTCTGTTTCTTCCAAGTCTGATGTTGTGAAATTTGCATAAAATGTGTTTTTGAAAAAAGTCTCAAACTCTCTTGGAAGTTTAACAAAAAATTTAATATTTGTATTATTTCAATACATTATAAATGAAATTTTTTTTGTTTTTAAACTAGCACAATTTCTTAACACAGTATCTCGATGACTAACTCACAATTCATTGTCTTTAAAAGGTTTTATTTGTAAGAAAAAATATTTTGATCTATTTTTATTAGATGTCTGATTGGTTTTTTTTCAAGCTATTTTATCTCATATTTTCTTTGCTAATTTTAGCATTTTTTATTTTTTTGTTTTAAATTTCTAAAAAGATTATATATATTTTATTGTAAATAGCAATGTATCTTACTTATTTTTTGTTAAGAATTTTTCAATATCTTGATTGCTAGGTTCGTTTGTTATATAAAGTGTAGATCATAAAATTAAATGATTGTATATTTCTCCAAATGTGGCATCTTCTAAATTTATACAACCATTGCTAGTTCTACGGTCTTTGGAGTTTTCTGATTTTATTTTAAAATCTCTAGAAGGATCCTTTTCATATGTTCAATGAATTCACATAGTATATTTTTCTGTCATATCATATTGTCAATTTAAAGGTATTAGGACAATATAATGAGTACCATATTTATCAAAAAACATTTCATTATTTTGAGATTTTTCAAATTTATTTCATGTTTCATATAGACCACCAGGAGTTGTTCTAAATCAACTCATTGGATTATTGGGATGGTCTCACACTTCACTACCTATAAGTATATTCTGTCTTGATAGTAAGTGGTGATTTTTAGAAAATAGATATATATTAAAATC
>DATFJH010000137.1:0-36048 GCA_035269265.1 Candidatus Absconditabacterales bacterium | reverse complement strand
ATTGAAAAAAAATTACTAGAAAAGACTTAACTTCTCATGATTTTGATAAGATAAAAAAATATCATTTTTCTTTTGAGGAAAGATTTCAAAAGGATCTAGATTTTTTTCTCAATCATGATTCACTATCTTTGATAAAACCAGTACAATGAGCAAAAGAGAAGCTTTTGGAATTTAAGAAAAAATGATATAAATTGTATGTAATAACATGAAGACCAGATGAATTAAAAAAACATACTTTTGATTGGCTAAGTTTACATTACTCTGGTATTTTTGAGGATGTATTTTTTACAAATGCAGATAAGAAAAATGCAATATTAAAATCTGAAATTTGTAAAAAATTGTGATCTGAATTTATGGTAGAAGATGATCTTAGATTTGCCAGAGATATTGCTAGTAAATGAATTAAAGTATATTTGATAGATAAACCGTGGAACAAAGATTATGATAAAAGTATTGATAAATGAATTATTAAGATTAAAGATTGGAGTGAGGCAAATGTATAGTTAAAAGTTTAATGTTAAAAGTTTAAAGTGATGGAAGTTAGATTTAAGAAATTATCAGAATTGGCTATGATGCCAAAACAGAATAGACCAACAGATGCAGGTTATGATTTTTTTTCTACTGAAAATTATATTTTAAAATCAGGAGAAAGAAAATTATTTAAAACAAATATATCTTGTGCAATACCAACATGATATTATGGTAGAATAGCTCCTCGTAGTGGATTAGCATATAAATATTGAATAGATGTATTGGCAGGAGTAATTGATAGTGAATATAGATGAGATATTGGTATAATATTGATTAATTTTTGAGATGAAGATTTTAAAGTAAAAACATGAGATAAAATAGCTCAGTTTATTATAGAAAAATGTCATAATGTAGATTGGGTTGAAGTAGATGATTTGGATGAAACTGTTAGAGGTGATTGATGATTTGGTTCTAGTGGGTAAATGGTAAAAAAGTTAAAATTTGATTGTCATTTCGAGTGTAATTGTTGCGAGAAATTTTAACTGTTGTTGTAATTAGATCTCTCGCAAATTAGATTCACTCGAGATGATAAATCCGCAAGTTAGAATTTCGGCAATTCTACCCAATAAAACCCGAAATGACAAATCCGCAAGTTAGAATACTGCAATTCTGCGTCACAAGCAATTCGATATGACACATAAATATTTTATAATATTATAAACTTAAATAAAATGGCAAATTGAGAGATTATAATAAAAACACCAAAACAAATAGAGAATATTCGTAAATCTGGGGAGTATTTAAATGAACTTTTGTATCTTATAAAAGATAATTGCAAGGCTGGTGTGAGTTTGATAGAATTAGAAAATATAGCTCAAGATTTTATGGACCAAAATAATTTAAAATGAGCATTTAAGTGATATAGTTGATTTCCTGCAAATCTTTGTTTGTCTGTGAATGATTGTGTGGTACATGGTATACCAGATGATTATGTTTTGAAAAATGGAGATCTTTTGAAAGTAGATTGTGGTGTGGTTTACAATCAATGAATTTCAGATAGTGCATTTGCTGTGGTTATAGGCGGAGAAATGGCAAATCCATTGGCTTATGAACTTACTTTGAGTACAAAAAAATGATTAGATTTAGCCTTGGAAAAAGTATGACCATGAAAATATATTTATGATTTTTCTAAGGAAGTTTATAATATAATAAAAAATGACTGATTTAATATTATTAAATCACTTACTGGTCATGGAGTTTGAGTTAAAGTTCATGAAAAACCAAATATTTACAATCGACCACATCCTGATGGTAAAAAGGTAAAATTTCAACCATGAATGGTAGTTTGTTTTGAACCCATAACTGCTATAAAAAGTGAGGATATAGTTTTAAAAAATAATGATCGAAATCTTTATTGTAAAAAATGAGATCTAGGATCTCATTGGGAATATATGGTTTTGATTACTGAAGACTGATATGAAATACTTTCTGGTATAGTGTAATTATTTTTTTAGTTTTAGATTTTTCATAAGTTTTGTCATCATAGAATCTTTTTTTGATTTCATTTCTTTTTCTAATTTTTTGATTTCTCTTTCTTGTTTTATATTTCTCAATTCCTCTTCTTTTAACTCTTGTTCTAATTTTTTTTCTGTTTTCTTTAAAGATTTACTATGGTGTTCAAAATGATGAAATACAAATTTTTTGAATCTAAGTTCCATTACTACAGATGTAATACCTACAAATAAAGGTACTCATAAAATAGCATAAAACATTGCTATTATTTTACCTGTATGTGTAAGTGGAACTACATCACCATATCATATGGTTGAAAAAGTAATTACAGTAAAATATAATGAGTCAAAATAGCTCCATCACTCAGATATATGAAAAAAAACTGATCATAAAATGATTGCTATAAAAATGAATCACAATAAACTTAATATAATTCTTTTTGTATCTGTTTCTCTATGTTTTTTTTTCATTTTTTATTTTATCTTAAAGTCGTAGATACTTTAATTTTATTTAAAATAAAAAATAATGCAAATTTTATAAATACAAAATGTCATCTCGACTACATTCGACTTCGCTCAGTACAAGCTCTGTGGAAAGATCCCCTTTTTCATTTAAAGAGATTTCTCGCAACAATACTTCGGCAATTCTGTCGAATAAACCTCGAAATGACAGTGATGATAATATTTTATTTGGTTCCCAATAGGGCCAATCAAAGTGCGTCTGCTGCGTCATGAAATTCAGGGCTGTCTTTAAGGTGAAATAATTTTGTGATAAATTTTTGTACCAGTTTTTTGTCTGCTTTTCAATTTCAAGTAATTCTTTTTTTTAGTTCGATTGGTGTATACTCCTCTATTTGTATATTATTTTTGAGTGCTAAAGTTAATATAACTCATCTCATTCAATAAACAAATTCAGCATTTTTTAAATTGAACGAAGTTATGAAATATTTTTCCATAGATATTTTTGATATTTTATATTTTTTGATTAATTTTTCGAAAAAATCGTGTATTTCCAACATTCTAGAATACTGCTCTACTCTATCGAATTTTTTTTGATCCATTTCTAAAATACCAGCATCTATAATTTTTAGATCTGATTGTATAAGTGCATATCATAGTTTCTTAATTCAGGGATCGATTCATAAAATCATTCTTTAATGGTTAGTGGATAATTATTAATTCTTAATTATAGAAAATGTTGTTTTATTCAAGTTGAAAAATTTGACAGAAACAAGATTTTAGATTATAATTAAGTTGCGTAAATTCTATTTATTTAAAAATAGTTTATGGTAGAAAAACCTAAAAATAAAGAATCTATATTAGATAACCTATGATTAGGTAAATTTTGAGAACAATTGAAAGAATTAAAAGACAAAATTCTTGGATTTTTTTGAATTGAATTAGAAGGAGTAAAAAAAGAAAAGGAAGAATCTGAGAAGGAAACTGAAAAAGAAACCAATGATAGTTTGAATAACTTAGAAAATGGCTCTTTGGAGAATTATCGTAAATTATTTGATTCTATAAAGGATAGAGCTGTAAATTGAATATCAATGGAACTTGTAGAAAATAATAGATTTGTGAAAGTAGAGTATGAAGATAGTGTTTGAGGTAGGGTTTGGTGAATGATACCTACAGATTGGAATGGTGATAGTAATATTTATATGCCTTGAGATAGAAGCGGAATAGATGAAAGTTTAAAAGCAAAAAATATAGTTGAAAATATAACTTCAAAATGATCTAAGAAAGCTTGGTTTATTTTTGAGTGAGATGCTAATCAAATAAATGGAGATAATAAAGCAAGTAGATATAATGGTGTTGTAAATAATTTTTCTAATATGGTAGCGCCTTTAAAATCTAAATGAAAAATCAGAATAATCGGTCATAGTAGAGCTTGATCTGCAGTTAATAAAATATTGTGAAAATATCCTGATTTAGTAGATAAATATACTATAATTGATTGAGTATATTGAAATTATAGTAATGTAAAGAATAATTCTAATTGAGAGGTTTATTATACAAATTGAGGTGGGAATACGATAGTTAATAATCAGTCTGGGTATGAAAATATAGTTGCAGATTATAAAAATTCATGACATGAAGAGATAGTTAATAAGGTTTTTGAAAATGAAAATTTATATGCTTAAATTTTAAAAATAGAAAAATAACTTGATTCATTACTTAGCGACCATTTTGATAAATATCCCGTATTTTTCCGGGGCAAGCATCTTTTTTGCTATTTTGCAACCATTTTGATAAATACGTCTCCTGGTACATTTACAGATCACATGGCTTTCATTTTCTTTTTTCATTCCTTTTGTTTTTGAAGGAGTTTTCTTTTACGTGAAACATCTCATCCATAACATTTAGCAATTACATCTTTTTTTAATGCTGGTATGTTTTCTCTAGCTATCATTTTATTTCATATACCGGCTTGTATAGGTATAACAAACATATGTCTTGGTATTAATTCTTTTAATTTTTTTGCTATTTCCCTTCATTGATGATAAGAACTATCTTTGTGTACTATCATTGAAAGTGCTTCTATTTTTTCGTTATTTAAATACATATCTAGTTTTACTAAGTCAGATTTTCTATACTTCTGAAATTCATAATTCATAGTAGCATAACCTTTAGTTGCTGATTTTAGTTTATCATAAAAATCTACAATTATTTCTCACATAGGGATTAGATATTTCCACACTACTCTAGTTTCGTCCAAATGTTCCATATTTCTCATTTCTCATCTATAGTTTTGACATAGATTCATGATTTCTCATGCAAATTCTTGTGGTCATACTATCTCTATTTCAGACATTGGTTCATATATTTCTTCTATAATTCCTTGTTCTGTAATATCTGATCATGCTCTCACTATCATTCGTGGTTTGAGTTCTTCTGAGTATTTTTCTATTAGTTCTCAAGTAGAGAGATTCTGAACCCCCTTAATTCCCCCTTCGTAAGGGGGATGGTTTTTTAGGATATGTTTGTAGTATCAGGTTTTAATTAATTCTTTTATGTTTGCTCATGATTTAATTTTATCTAAGGATAGGTTTTTTGATTTTACGAGATATACAACAGTGGGAGTTGTAAATATGGTTTCTAATTTAAACTCTCTTAATAGTCTTTCTTTAATTATATCCATATGTAGCATTCATAAAAAACCACATCTAAACCCTAATCAAAGGGCTTTAGAATCTTCCATAGTATACTCTATTGAACTATCATTTAATGATAGTTTTTCTAAACTATCTTTTAGTTTGTCATACTCTGTAGTATCTATTGGATAAACTCAGGCATATACAAAAGGTTTTGATTTTCTAAATCATGGTATAGCTAGGGATTTTAAAAAAACCGTGTCTTCTAATTTATCTTTTGATATTCAAGACAATAGTGTATCTCATATTTGTGCATCACGAACTGATTTTTCTCATGTTACTATATATCATATTTGTCATTCTTTTAAAGAGTCGTCTTTGCTATAATCTGGTGAAAAATAACCAACTTCTGTGGGTGTTATAATATTTTTTGAATTTGCTAATACTATTTTTTCTCAGGCTTTTATTTCTCATTCTATTACTTTTATATAGGAAAGTACTCACTTGTATGTGTCATATACTGAATCAAAAATTAGTGCTCTAGACAATAAACCCTCTCCCTCCCCCTTAGTAAGGGGGACTGAATTTGAATAGAATTTTTTCTCATTTTCTTTTTTGAAAGTTTCTGGATCTTGGATTTTTTCTATGATCATATCTAATACTTGTTCTACATTTTGTCCTGTTTTTCAACTAACTGCTAATATTTCTGATCTGTCTATTCATATTATATTTTCAATTTCTTGTCCTACTCTGTCAGGATCCGCAGCTGGTAGATCAATTTTGTTTAATACAGGAATTATTTCTATGTTTTGATCCATAGCTTGATATAGGGTAGATAATGTTTGTGCTTGGATTCCTTGACTTGCATCAACTAGTAAAATTGCTCATTCTACAGAAGCTAAAGAACGAGATACTTCGTATTGAAAATCTACATGACCTGGAGTATCAATCAAATTAAATTCATATCATTTTCGTTGCATTCTAGCTGGAGTAAGTTTGATTGTAATTCATCTTTCTTGTTCTAAATCCATGCGATCTAGTACTTGATTTTTGTCTGATTTTCTGATTGTATCTGTAATTTCTAGCATTCTATCTGCTAGTGTAGATTTTCAGTGGTCTATATGTGCTATAATACAAAAGTTTCTTATTTTCATTTAGTTTACTACATTTTACAATAAAGCCTCCCTTTTGAAGGGAGGTGGTCCGGTCAGTAAGTATTTTTGTGACCGAGACCGGTGGGTTTTTGTTTTGTTTTTTGAACCCCTCCTTCCCCCTTCCCCGCAGATTTTTGCGGGGCAAGTGTAAGGGGGATACTTTATATTTGAGAAATTACTCGCTTAATTACTTCACTAGTATTTTCTTTTGTAATTTTTCAGTCATATTTTTTTAGTGTGCTTTTTATGGAAGATGTATCATATCACAATCATCTCATAGAGCTTATTATATTTTTGTATAATTTTTGGTCTATATCCATTTTTTGTATATCATCAAATTCAAAGTTTCATTTGAGTTCTAATAGTATTTTTTTTGCTGATTTTGGTCATATACCTGGTATAGATTGAAAAAATTTTGCATCTAAAGTTTTTATAGCCATATCTAATTTGTCTTTTGGTAATTGAACTATTTGAAATGCAGTTTTTGGTCAAACTCAATTAACCTTAAGTATTTCTTCGAAAGTAATTTTTTGTTCTGATGTATCAAAAGCAAAATAGATTATAGTTTTTTTATTGTCATCTAAATGTGGATGTAAAAAAAACTCTCATTTATTTTTGTTTCAAAAATAAAATGCTTGTATTCATATTAATCAATTTGTTATGTATATAATATTTTGCTCTCTTTTTAATTCTCAATTAATATAATGGAACACTTTATTTAGTTAAAAATTAAAAGTTCATTTGGCAGTACTGCCGAATAAAAAGTTAAAAGTTATTTTCTGTATATAGAAATTAAGAAAATAGCTTTTGTTTTCAAGTATTTTGTGTTGATATGTGTTGTAAAATTTGTATATATTTTTTGTGAGTCTTTTATTTTTTTGATTTAAAAAAATAATGAATTATAATTTTTCTAAAATTATAGATCCTATAAATTCTTTTCTTTCTACCGATATCTTGTGAAATAGTTTGTGAAGAATAATATTGGCCGTTGTTTTGTTTTTTGCAGTATTTTTCTGATTAAAATTTATTATGAAAGTTGTTCATAATAAAATTGAAAAATATACAAAAGATAAAAAAAGAAACTTTTGAATAATTTTTTTGAATTCTATAAAAAATATATCTAAATGGTTTTTTATTGCTTTAGAAATATATATTCCATTAAAAATATTAAATCTTCCAACGAAATTGGATTTTGCTATAAATATAATATTCTTTTTTGTACTAACAATACAACTTATACAAATACTGGTTAAAATTCTAACTTTTTCTTTATCTTGACTATTTAAAAAGAAAAATATTAAAGAAGATAAAACAACAAAAAAGACAATACATATGATAGTTAATATTGTTGTTTGGATTATAGGTATATTGATGTTTTTAACAAATGTTGGAATAAATTTAACTCCTCTAGTAGCTAGTTTGTGAGTAGCTTCTATAGCTATAGCTTTTGCTTTACAAAACATATTGTCAGACTTATTTTCTTCTTTTTCTATAATTTTTTCCAAACCATTTAATGTATGAGATTATGTAATTGTTTGAGAATGAAGCACAGAAAAAGCAGGTGTTGTTAAAGATATTAACTTTAAAGCAACACATTTACTTACTATTTCATGACAAGAAGTTGTAATACCAAATACTAATATATTGAGTACAGAAATAATTAATTATGGTAGAATGACTCATAGAAGAAAGAGGTTTTCTATAGGTGTTACATATGAGACTACTCAAGAAAAATTAGAAAAAATACCAGAAATTATTAAAAAAGTAATAGATGATTTGGAGTTTGCTACATATGAATGGACTTATTTGTCAGAATTAGCTCCATATAGTATAAATTTTTTGATAAGTTATGATATTCAACAACCTGATTATATAGTGTCTTTAGATATACAAGAAAAAGTAATATTTGGAATTATTAAAGTCTTTGAAAAGGAAGGAATAGAATTTGCTTATCCTACTCAAAAAATACATATGGAAAATGTTTGAAAAAAATAAAAAAACGGGGTAAGTCCCCCGTTTAACTTATTATATTTGAGTGCTAGACTCTACTACACGTTTATTATTATATAGAAAATATTGAAATTGTCAAATTTAACTATTTATTAAAATTTAATGGCTAAAATCAAACAACAATTACGAGAAAAATTTCAAGATGATATAACAGAATTGTCAAAACCACTACAATTATTGCTAAATAGATGATTTAAAACTGGGACTGTAAATGAAGAAGATTTGATTTCAGAGATAGATGATATGGAATTATGAGCTAAAATGATAGAAAAATTTTATGATCTCTCTGATAAACTTAGTATAAAAATTATAACAATTGAGGAAGTTCTAGAAAAAGAATCTCAAGAATTGGTAAAGGAAAGTAAGATTGGAAAAGTGGAGCTATATAATATGGTCTATAAAACTAATGACAAACAGTTTAAAGATTTTATTAAGCTGTATTTCAATGATATTTCTAAAATACCATTACTAACTTGAGAACAAGAGAGAGATATTGCTAGAAAAATAAAAAAATGAGATGAGGAAGCAAAGAAAAAATTAATTGAATCTAATTTAAGACTAGTAATTAGTATAGCAAAAAGATTTTTTGGTAGTAGACTTAGTTTTTCAGATTTAATACAAGAATGAAATGTTGGATTAATCAAAGCTATTGAAAAATTTGATCCAGAAAAAGAATTTAAATTTAGTACTTATGCTACATGGTGGATTAAACAATCTATCACAAAAGCTATTGCAGATATGACTAAAAATGTAAGAATTCCAGTACATTTAATAGATGAAATTAATAGCTACAATAAAATGTATCAAACTTTATTTCAAAAATTTTGAAGAGAACCCACAAGTAAAGAAATATGAAAAGAGTTAAATTTTCCAATAAAAAAAATAAAAAAACTTGAAGAAGTTATATTTGGTAATGTTTCTTTAGATAGAGAGGTTGGGGATGAATGAAGAGATACTTTAGCTGATTTATTGGAAGATTCTAATACTCTCAGACCAGATCAGTTTGCTGAAAAAAATACTCTTAGAAAAAACTTAGATATGATATTGGCAATGCTTGATGATAGAGAAGCTAAAATTATTAAAATGAGATATGGTATAGATTGACCTAGATATACTTTAGAACAAGTTTGAGAAGAATTTGATGTTACTAGAGAAAGAGTTAGACAAATAGAACAAAAAGTTATTCAAAAACTTAAAGATCATGAAGGTTTGCAAAAAATACTTGGAATTGAAGATGATATTGCTAAAATAGAAGAGCTAGAGAAACTATGAAAAAGAAAAAAATGAAGGAGAGTTAAAAAAATAGAAATAAATGATGATGATATAGAATCTTCTTATGAAAAATATCTTGCAGAAATAGAAGAAGATGAAATTTAGAATAAGAATAATTGATTATAATTTTTTTAGATTTTAAAAATGTTTACTTTATGACTGATTTTAAAAACTATGATGCTTCCAATATTAAAGTTTTGGAATGATTAGAACCAGTAAGACAAAGACCTGGTATGTATATATGATCTACAGATGTTAGATGATTGCATCATATGATACAAGAAATTGTAGATAATGCTGTGGATGAAGCATTAGCATGATTTTGTACTCATATAACTACTATATTACATAGTGATAACTCTGTTACTGTATATGATAATGGTAGATGAATACCTATAGACAAACATACCAAAACTGGTAAATCAGCACTTGAGACAGTATTTACTGTTTTACATGCTGGTTGAAAATTTGATAAATCAGTATATAAGGTATCTTGATGATTACATGGAGTGTGAGCATCGGTAGTTAATGCTTTGTCTGAATGGTTAGAAGTAGAGGTTCATAAAAATGGGAAAATATACAAACAAAGATATGAAAAGTGAGTACCTACAAAAGAATTGGAAATAATTTGAGAAACTGATAGATCTGGTACTATAGTAAAATTTATGCCAGATGAAAAAGTTTTTGATACTATAGAATTTAATGGAAGCACAGAGGTAGCTAGAATGAAACAGTCTGCCTACTTAACTCCTGGTGTTACTTTTACGTTTATAAGTGAAAAAGATAATATAAAACAAAGATTTTACTTTGATTGATGAGTAAAAACTTGGTTAAATAATCTTGTATGAGAGCAAGCTAGACTATCTTCTCCTCACTATATAAATAAAGAATGAGACCAATGTTTAGCTGAAATTACTTTTCAATTTGTAAATACTTCAAATGATCATACTTTGTCATTTGTAAATAACATACCGACAAAGGATGGTGGTACTCATGTTTTGTGATTTAAATCTGCATTGTTGACTGCTATTAATGAAGTTTGAAAAGCAAAAGATAAGATAGACAAAAAAATATGAGAATTTCAATATAGTGATGTAACTGATGGTTTATATGCTATTGTAAATGTAAAAATACCAGAACCACAATTTGAATGACAAACAAAGTGAAGATTGTGAAATGCATATGTAAGAAAAGAAGTAGAAAAGATAGTATATGATTACTTAATAGATGTTTTTGAAAATCATGAAGAAGAGTTTGATAAAATATTTGAGAAAATAAATCTTGCTGCTAGAGCTAGACTTGCTGCTAAATTTGCAAAAGAGACTGTGTTGAGAAAAAATGTGATGGCTTGATGAGTTTTGCCTGGTAAATTATCTGATTGTGGTAAAAGATGAAAAGAATGAACTGAATTATTTATAGTTGAGTGAGATTCTGCGTGAGGTAGTGCTAAACAAGGTCGTGATAGTCTTTTTCAAGCAATATTACCACTTAGAGGTAAAATATTAAACACAGAACAAGCTGCCATACAAAGAATAATGGCTAATAATGAAGTTAAAAGTCTTATTACTGCTATATGAGCCGGTATTAAAGAAAGTTTTGATGAAAACAATCTAAGATATGAAAGAATTATAATAATGACTGATGCCGATGTAGATGGTGCTCATATTAGAACTTTATTACTAACATTTTTCTTTAGATTTATGAGACCTTTGATTGAAAACGGTAATTTATACGCTGCTTGTCCTCCTATATATAAATATAAACAAGGTAAAAAAGAAAAATATATTTATAGAGAAGATGAAAGACCTCAAGATCACTGATTTGAATTAGATAAAGTAGAAGTACAGAGATATAAAGGTCTTTGAGAAATGAATGCTGAACAACTTTGGGATACTACAATGGATCCAAATAATAGAATATTAAATCAAATAACTGTAGAAGATGCTGAGGAAGCAGATAGATTGTTTAGAATTTTAATGTGAGAGGATGTACAAGCTAGAAAACATTTTATTCTCACTCACGCTAAAACTGTAAAAGAATTAGATATATAGGGCAACTGAAAGTTACAAGTTGAAAGTTACAGATTAAAAGTGAAACATTGAGAGGATGTGATAGTCCTCTTTTTTTTATTTCTATTTTCTATTGACTTATTTTATTAAAATAGTATATATAAGTTATAAACAAAAAAAGAAAAAAAATGGAACACAATGATAAAAAAATCGTGTTTAAGATGTTTGTTTATCTTAAACATATAATAGAAGGTAAAAGTAGTGTTCCTTTTGATAAGGATACTACTAACAGAGAGGCTTATAAATGTCCTAATGGATATGAGTCTTATAAAGATCAATATGATCGTGAAGAATTTGAAAAAATGGAAAATGATATATCTAGTATTTTTTTATCTCAAAAGGAAATTGAGAATAGAAAAGTAAGAGTATATCATTCTAAAGTAAAAATGGCAAATGCTATTGCTCAGTTTGCTTTGGGAATGAATAACAATGTTTCCGGAGGTCAAATATCTGTTAGCAAAAAGATATTTAATGCACTATTCGGTCAAAAAAACAAAGATGGTGAATTTGAAGAAGGTTTTGTAAAAAGATCTTTGAAAAATTTAGATAAGGATATTGATATCCTATTTACAGAGCCATCTTATTGGGACATAGAAGTCCCCTCTTCATGGGAAAATAATATTGGACGGAAGATAATTATAGAAGAAAAAAGAATTATTTTTAGTAAAGGTAATGATTCTTTCTCTATATTAGTCTGGTATTATCCAGATTTATCTTGTGTCTCTTTCTTTGAAGGAACATTAGAAGCTATTGATAAGAATGGCAAAAAAAACCTTGATAAAGACTTATTTGAACAAATAGATAAGGTTTTTAGATATGACGTGCCCTATATTCCTATATTTGATTGGTTTTGTGAACTCAATGAAGATGAGTTGGCCAAACTAGAGTTGGAGAAGGGTAAAATAAATTGGAAACAAAACATTAAACAAGTCTGATTATATATTGGACTTGTTTTTTTTATATATAGAAAAATTTAATTTAAAGATTCCTACCTTCGCAGGAATGACGGTTGTAGAGATAACAGACGCAGGAATTACAGCTGCAGGGATAAAAGAAGTAGGAATGACGATTGTATAAAAGAAGGTCGTAGAAATGACGGTTATATGAATGATAGTTGTGGGGATAACGGTTATATTTTAGAAAACCCTAGCGATTTATTATCAAGGCTATTTTAATTTAGTAAATCTTTTAATATTTTTATAGCTAAATTTTGATCAAGAAAATATGGTGAAGTAGCTATAGTCACTACTCTGCTATTTTGTATCAATTTTTTGGTTATTTCTATTGTTTTATTATATTGTTGTATACTCATTTCTGGAGATCGGAAATCGAGGTCTATGTCTAAGATATAATTTTTTTGAACCCCCTTTGTCCCCCTTTTTAGGGGGATATTTAATAAGGAGTATTCTGTGTTGATTTGGTGGATTTTGAAAATAAGTCAGTCTTGAATAGCTGGTTGGATGAAATTTCACACGTTGCAGTGATAGTTGGTAATTTGGAAAATACCATTTAATGTTTTAAAATCCCCCCTGCCCCCCTTTAATAAAGGGGGTAGTTTATTCATGTCGGTATGTTGGTCTATGTGAATTAGATCTATTCATTTTTTTATGTTTCATGCAAAATATTCTTTGTATCGAAAATATAGTGCGTGATTGTGATTGTCAACGATATAGATACTTTGTCATTTCGACTGTAATGGAGGAATCTCTTTATTACTTATATTTAAGAGATTTCTCGATTCGTTTCACTCACTCGAAATGACAATAAAATCTTTTAATCATTTGTATTCTATGATTTCTCATTTTTTTTCTTCACGAAAAACTGTGTTTTTTCAAATTTTAATATCTGAAATATTTCATTTAATTAATTTTGGTACATATAATTTAGGGTTAGAAATTTTATCAAAACAAAAAACGTTGTTTCCAACATTTTCTGTGATTTGAAATGATTTGTTGTAATTATTCATCTAATTTTTTGATATTTACTCAAATATTTTGTAATTTTTCCATTATTTTATCATATCCTCTAAGAATAATGTTTTCATTCATTATATTTGTGGTTCATTTTGCCATAATACCTGCTAATACCATAGCTCATCATCATCTTAAATCAGTAGATGTAACATAATTTCATGTTAATTTGGTTGGTCAAATTACTAATACTTGATGTGGGTTTAGTACTTCAATATCTGCTCAAAGATTTTCTAATTCTGTAAGATAACTAAATCTTCATTCAAATAAGGTTTCAAATATTTTAGATCTTCAATTTGCTTGTGTAAGTAATGTTCCAAAAATAGATTGTAAATCAGTAGGAAATCAGGGAAATATTCTTGTTTCAAACTTTGTTCATTGATAGTTTTTTTTGTTGAATGAGTTAACTGTAATTGTACTTTTATCTATTATTTTAAAGTTTATACCAATTTTTTCGGCTATATTGTACATAGAAGATAGATCATCTACATTTACATTTTTTAAGGTGATTTCTGTATCGTCAGCTCATGCTCAAATAGCAAAATAAGTACCAGCTTCTATATAATCTGATATTATCTTAAAGTCTTGATTTTTGATATTAATTTTGGATGGTTTCAAAGTAATTGAATGATCAATATTGAGAGTAATATCAGCTCAAGCATTGTTGAGAAAATCTATCACATTTTTGACATGTGGTTCTGTAGCTACTTGGTATATATTTATAGTATAATCTATATTTGGAAGAAATGCTAAATAAGTAATAAGAGCTTCTGTAGCTGTTACTGAGAATTCTTGTAACATTATATTTCTTTTTGGTTTACCTGTAACCTTATACTCTTTAAACTCATCGTTGCTAATAGTTATTCAGGCTTTGTTTAACGCATCATCAAAAGTATCTAAAGGTCTTTTTCATATATTACATCAACCACTACCTATAAATTTTACTGAACCGTATTTGTTTAATCCATATGGTATCAAAAGTATTGATGTTCTGATTTTGGTAGCTTTTTCCATTGTTAGATCAAAAAAATCTTTTGATTTAGATTTTCATTCTTGAAAAATCTCTTCTAGTACTTTGAGATCTACTATTTGTGGTTTGTTGGTTAAATTTACTTGATTGTCTAATATATAATTTGCTGCAACTATTGGTAAAGATGCATTTTTACTTGCTGAAATCTCTACTTCTCATCTTAGACCTTTTGAGTAAGATATTTGAAACACTTTGATTGAGTTAAAAGTTAAAAGTTAAAAGTTAAAAGTTCTTTAAAACATAATAACTTTTTTGATAATTTAACTATCCACTATCAATTATCAATTATATTTTACCATTTTTTAAAACTTGGGCAAGTTTGCTGTACATTTATATGTGAAAATCATTGATGTTTTATTCAATCAATTATTGCTTTTTTGAGTCAAGCTAGATCTTTGTCTGAAACTTGAATATTATATTTGCAACCTGCAGACTCTGTAAGTTTTAGTGGAGCAAATGGTTGTATTTGATTTCAATCTGGTGTAGATGTGGTTTTTATATCTTCTGGTGTAGTTGGGGATGCTTGACCAGTGGTAAGAGCATAATTTTGGTTATCTGCTACTATATGAACCAAGTTTATATCTCTTCTAGATGAATGTAATAAATGAGACAGTCATATTCCATAAGAATCTCCGTCTCAAGCATATGAGATTACTACTAAATCATCATTTGCTAATTTAACGCCAGTGGCAAAAGGAAGTCCTCTACCATGAAGTGTTTCTGCTCAGTATCAATCAATATACTGACTCATTTTCCCACTACATCAAATTCATGAAACTATTACAGTTTTTTCTGTGGGAATATTTAATTCTTTGAGTGCTTGTTTGATGGCAAGATGGATAATAAAGTTTCCACATCATGGACATCGTTGGAATTTATTTAGATTGTTTCTCATGTTTAGTAATGATAGTTTGTAAATATTAACCCCTCCACCTTCGGCACCTCCCCTCTAATGGGAGGAGCATCTTAGTATATAAGATACTTTTCTACTTCTCCACTTTGAGGGGAGAAATAAAAAGAGGGGTTTTAGTGAGTAATACTGCCGACTTAAAACCCACCACCCCCGCAATACTGCGGGGTCCCCCTCCCTTCAAAAGGGAGGTATTTGTTATTAAATGTCTTCTCTGAATATTGGATAAAGAGTGTATTTTCTTATATTTTTTATTTTTTTCTCTCGAGAATCTGATTTTAGATTACATTCGTTTGTAATTAATTCTTGGAATGTTCATCCATGATTCATTTCTACAAAAGTTAATTCTTCTATATTTTTTTCATTGTCTGATAATCGTTGTTTTAGTCTAGGGTCTAGAGGTTGTAAAACGGTAACCACTATTAGTCAATGATCAGCAAATTGTCATATCGAGCTTGTCGATATATCACTTTTTGTGTTTCAAAGAGATTTCTCCACTTCTCCCGCAATACTGCGGGATTCGGTCGAAATGACAGAAGTCTTGTCCGCAATAACAGATTGAAGATTATATTTGTTAAATCAGAATGTGATGAAGAATTTTTTTGCTTTAGGATTAATAATTTCATACCCATAAAAATCTTTGTTAAATTCTTTTTTTATAAAGGTTTCTAATTTTCTAGCTCTTTTTTCTACCATTTTTTTCTTGGTTTCTGAGTCTTCGTTGGTTGCTCAATATTCATCATGTTCGTATGAACTAGCAATATACTCTCCGTCTTTTGTTCATGGTACTGAATATGGGGAAATTCAAGATGGAGTGTTTAGGTATCTTTTGAAATCTTTTTCTAAAATCCCTCTGCCTTCGGCTTCTCCCTTTAATAAAGGGAGTCAAACAAGATCTCATCTGTTTATTTTTTCTGCTTTTAGGTTTTTTGGATCTATTGCTACATATGATTCGCTAAATTGTTTGTCTGTAATATAAACTACTGGATGTTGATACATGTCTGACCAATTTAATGCTTTTCATATTAAATTATATCCTGTTTCAAAATCTGATGGAGCCATCACTATTGGATAAGTTTCTCCAAAGCTTGCATTTAGTGCAAAACTCATATCTCATTGACCTGTAAATGTTGGAGTACCAGTACTTGGACCATCTCTTTGAGATAGAACATATACTCATCATATTTCAGCTTGGTTTGAATAACTTATTGATTCTGTCATCAACGCAAAACCTCCTCAGCTTGTACCACACATAGCTCTTTTACCAGCGAATTTTGCTCAAAGCATAGACATACTAACCGCTATTTCATCTTCTCATTGAAAGAATGTTACTCTACTGTCATTTGCTACTTCGTCAATTATTGTACTAGCTGGAGTCATTGGATATGCACTATATCGATCTAACCCAGATTCCATAGCTCATTTTGCTATTATTTCATTTCAGTGAAATAATGTTTTAACTTCTCAAACATTTTTTGATAAATCATATTGTCATATCGAGCTTGTCGAGATATCACTTTTTGTGTTTCAAAGAGATTTCTCCACTCCTGCCTGTCCGATAGGCAGGTCGGTCGAAATGACATCTGTGTATCATTGCTCCAGTAATTCTATATTTGATTTTAAAATATCTCATTGGAAAAACTTTTCTAATACTTTTTCTCATTCTTTGAGATCTAATCACAATATTTTGAGAGAATATCCAAATGCTGGAACATTTTTGTATTTACTATCAAAATCTTTGATGTTTATAATATTTTTGAGATCGTAAACTTTTTCATTTTTTGCAATTGAATAATCATCAAAACAGATAAAATAATCTATTTCTTTTGATATAAATGGTTTGTCATCAGAAATATAAACGACGATTAAATTATTGTCTCATTTTATGATGGATGCATATTCTTTGTCTACCAATATGTTGTATCATTTTTTGGATAATAATTCAGCTAACAATAGTCAAGCTGTATTTACTCCTCCACCAGCTGGTCATGAGAATCAGATTGAAATATTCATTAAAGTTAGTTTATAAAGTTAAAGGTTCATCAAGTTGAAAGTTGTTATTTAAAACCCTACCACCCCCGCAGTACTGCGGGGGTCCCCCTCCCCTTACCCCGCTATTCAGCGGGACGAGACAGGGGATGAACATAAAAAGTTATGAAATATATTTTATAATTATTCTTTTAAAATTGAAAATCAAGAGTCATTTTTTTATAAAAACTATGCTTCTATAATTTCTATAACTCATACTGGACAATTTTTTATAGCATCACTTACTGATTGACTATCTATGTTTTCTTGAGAATAAACTTCTGCTTTTTTTCAACTCATCAAGAAATTGGTCGGTGATGTCCTAGCACATTTACCACATCATACACATCATGTATGTATTATCAACTTTTGTTGTTCTTGTGCTGCTGGATGTTCTATAATTTGATCACCATTGTTATTGTCGTTATTTTTTTCTATACTTGTATCTCATTGACATCAAGTTATTACCAATATGGAAATGGAAAATAAAAAAAGTGTTGTTAGATTTTTTTTAGTTCTTTTGTTCATTTTTTTGTTTTATATGCTAAATAATATATTCCTGAATAGAATATTAAAATAATTATATAAGATAATAGTTCTCATTTTACAATTCATATATGGATTGTTGTCAAAACAAATGCCGGATAAGTAAATCTCTGAATATTTTTTCGGTTTTTTTTGAGTTTTAAAATCCAAAATCTATGTGAAGTAATTAACGGTGGTAACATAAAAACCATTGCTCGCAATCATGATCATATCATAGTTTGAATGTTTCGTAGATTTCAATTGGAAAATATATTTATCAAAGACAGATCTATAGACAAAAAATATCACAATCCATGTGCTAATGCAAATATTCCACATATAATACCCAGTCATTGTCTGATAGATACAATTTTTCTAAGATATATTCATATTTTTTTGTGACTAAAAATATCTGCTAATGGTCTAGAAAAAACTATTATCAACAGTGATATTCGTGCAATATTTCAAAAAAGTGGATGTAGTCCTGGTTTTCGGAATATAGCTACAGATAGTAGAGATAGATAAGATAATATTAGATTTAATTTTCTCATTTTTTGTGGTTTACTAAAGAGTATTTTTATTATATGTATATTTAAAATATTTGCAAAAAAAATAAGCTTAATTTTACTTTGTGTTTGATAGTTATAGATATCCACCTGGAGTCCATATTAAGTATATAGTTGACTCCGGGTGGTAATGTAAGTTAAATTATTGTATTTTTTGCAACAGTTTAAATCGATAATAATTTACTATATTCCTTTTTGGAATATGCTAAATCTTTTACACAACTATTTGGATAAACCAGATAGTTTGTTTTAAAATACTTAAATTTAATATGTAAAGCTATCTTGTCAAAAATAACTTGACAGAAAAACTACTATTGTTATATTTTTGTTACTATTATATTTTATTATTAATAATTAAAAAATGAATAAGAAGCAAAATGGAGAAATTATGATTTATAAAACTAAAGATTGATGAGCAAAAATCGATGTGAGACTAGAGAATGAAACTATTTGGTTAAATCAAAAGCAGATGGCAGATCTTTTTGATGTTAATTTAAAAACTGTAAATGAGCACCTTGTAAATATTTATAAATCTTGAGAATTAGATAAAAATCCAACTATCTGGAAAAACCAGATAGTTCAAATTGAATGAAAAAGAGAAGTAAAAAGAGAGGTAAATTTTTATAACTTAGATGCAATTATTTCTGTATGATACCGTGTAAATAGCAAAAATGCTACAAATTTTAGGATTTGGGCTACTTCAGTATTGAAAAGTCATTTGGTTTAATGATATTCTATTAACACTAAAAGATTGAGTGAAACGGGGTTGAGTGAGTTTGAGAAAGCTGTAGCTTTGATCAAAAAAAATATAGAGAATAATATATTGGATGATAAAGAAATTAAATGAATGCTATCTTTGGTAACAAATTATGCCCACAGTTGGATAATGTTACAAAAATACGATGAGGGTACTCTATCGTTGGAAAATATGAAAATAATGAAAACTAATAAACTTGAATATAAAGATGCATTAAAAGCAATTGATGAAATGAAAAAAGAGTTATTACCAAAATGAGAGGTTTCAGAGATGTTTTGAGTAGAAAAGAATGATGGGCTTAAATGAGTTTTAGATCAAGTGTATCTAACTTTTGATTGACAGGAGTTATATCCTAGTATACAAGAAAAGGCTGCAGCATTGATATATTTTATTATAAAAAATCATCCATTTGCTGATGGGAACAAAAAAATTTGAGCCTTTCTTTTGCTTGTATTTTTAGCACAAAATAATTATCTTTATCGTGCAAATTGAAGTAAAAGAATTGATGATGATACATTGATTGCTTTAACTCTTTTGGTAGCTACAAGTGAAAGTTGAGAAAGAGATATGATACTGAAGTTGGTAGCTAGCTTTTTGAGTGATTAAATAAATTCTTCCCCTGTAAGGGGAAGTTACTCGTCCCGTAGGACTACGGGACTAGATGGGGTTGTGTTTTAAAACCCCCTTCCCGTCCCGCAGGACTGCGGGAGGACCTTCCCCCTTACAGGGGGACTACTATGTATATTTAAGTTTATAATTATTTGGTTATGTCAGAAACAATATTGATTACATGAACAAGTGGATTTATTTGATTTCATTTGGCAAAAAGATTATTGGAAGAATGAAGGAATATTATCTGATTTGATAATGAAAATGATTATTATGATGTGAATTTGAAAGTTGCTAGAAGAAATATTTTGGAAAAATATAATAATTTTAAATTTTATAAATGAAGTTTAGAAAACTTAGAGGACTTAAAAAAAGTTTTTGAAGAAAATAAGATAGATAAGGTATGTAATTTGGCTGCTCAGGCTGGAGTAACTTATAGTTACAAAAATCCATATACTTATATACAATCTAATATTGTTGGATTTCATAATTTGATAGATATCGCAAAAAATAATTCTGTAAAAAATTTTGTATATGCTTCTACTTGATCTGTTTACTGAAATAATAAAAAAGATCCTGCAGAGGTTGAAGATAAATGTGAATCACCACTTTCAATTTATGGAGCAAGCAAGAAAACAAATGAATTGATAGCTCATTCTTATAGCTCTATGTATTGAATACAGACTATATGATTGAGATTTTTTAATGTGGTTTGATCTCGAGGGAGACCTGATAGTGCTTTGTTTATATTTACAAAAAATATTTTAGAATGAAAAACGATAGAAATACGTAATCATGGTAAAATGAGAAGAAATAATACTTATGTATGAGATATCGTAGATGGTATAATTAAATCTTTGGATTTTGTTTCTAATGAAAAATACAATATATTTAATCTTTGAAATGAGAATAAAGTTGAATTGATGTATTTTGTAGAACAAATAGAAAAAAGTTTGTGAATTGAATCCAAAAAGGAATTTGTAGATATGTTGCCTTGAGAACCTGCAGTAACATCTGTGGATAGTTCTGAGACTAGGAAAATACTTTGATGGAGAACTACAAAAGAAATCGAAGATGTAATAGAAGAATTTGTGGATTGGTATAAAGAATATAAATGATAGTATATTATTATAGACGGCAAATCTGTCATTTCGACCGAATCCCGCAGTATTGCGGGAGAAGTGGAGAAATCTCTTTTATATAGAAAGGGATCTCTCGCAAGACAGAACTTCGGCAATTCTGCCGAGTAAACCTCGAGATGACAAATCCGCAAGTTATGAAACTTGCAATGACGGTGTAATTTAAAAATATAAATTAATATGAAAAAAATATTGCTCTTAGAGAAGGAACCAGAGATCAAAAAAGAATATTTATCGAATTTGATAGACTGATGATTTGAATTATTGAATACATCTCATGATTTTGATGATGGAGAAATTTTTGGATTAATTGTTCGTAGTGGAACAATTATTGATAAATATATTTTAGAAAAATATAAAAATATTAAATTTGTATTTAGGATATGAGTTTGATTGGATAATATAGATTCTAATTTGTGTAAAGAAAAATGAATTGCAGTATTTAATTCTCCTGGTGCTAACTCTGATTCTGTTGCTGATTTAGCTATATGGGGAACTCTATCTTTGATGAGAAAAATTAAAGATATAAGTAGTTTTGATCAACAAAATAGATTTGAATATATGTGAAATGAATTGTGAGATAAAAATGCTTGTATTATTTGATTTGGTCATGTGGGGAAAAAAATATATCAAAGATTGGTTTGATTTTGAGTGAATAGTTTTTCTGTGGTAGATCCATTTGTAGATAGAAATGAAATAGAGAAATATATGGGTTGTAAAAAACATGAAAATATAGATGAAATCTGAACTAAAATTGATATATTGTATATCAATCTACCTTTGAACAAGGAGACTGATTGATATGTTGATGAGAGCTTATTGGGTAAACTGAATCCTGACGTTAAAATAGTGAATATAGCTAGATGATGATTAATTAACCCTGATGATTTGTGTGAGTTTTTGGGGACCAACAGATCTGCATGAGCTTATATTGATACAGATGTGAATCAACAATTCAAAAAATTAGAAAATTTGGATAATTGTATTATAACTCCACATATTGGGGCTATGACACAGGAAGCTGATCGTAGAATGCATAGACTAGATATAAAAAAGATTTTAGATTTGTAAAATAAAAAATGAAAAAGATTGCAGTAGTGTGATTGTGATATGTAGGTTTGCCATTGGCTTATAATTTTGACAAAGCTGGTATGGATGTTGTATGATTGGATATTTCAGACAAAAAAATAGAAGACTTAAAAAATGGTATTGATTCAACAAATGAAATATGATCTAAAATAAGTAAATCTAAAATAAAATTTACAAATGATTTTGAAGATTTAAAAGATCGTGAAGTAATCATAGTAACTGTTCCTACTCCAATAAACAAACAGAAAAATCCTGATTTTGTTCCTCTGCAAAAATCTAGTGAAGCTATAGGAAAAATTTTGCAAAAAGGGCAAATTGTGGTATATGAATCTACAGTATATCCTGGTTGTACAGAAGAAATTTGTTTGCCTATTTTGGCAAAGGAAAGTGGACTGAAATATAATGAAGAATTCTTTTTGGGATATTCGCCTGAGAGAATAAATCCTGGAGATAAAGTACATACAGTAGAAAATATTATAAAAGTAGTATCTGGTTCTACTGATGAAACTGCAAATAAGTTAGTAGAAATGTATAATACTATTATAAAAGCCGGAACTCATAAAGCACCAAGCATGAAAGTAGCAGAAGCTAGCAAAGTGATTGAAAACACACAAAGAGATATCAATATATGATTGATGAATGAGTTGAGTTGTATTTTTGATAAAATTGGCATTAATACTGATGATGTTCTGGCTGCAGCAGGAACTAAGTGGAATTTTTTGAAATTTTTTCCATGATTAGTTGGATGACATTGCATAGGAGTAGATCCTTATCGATTGGCATACAAAGCTGAAGAAGTTGGATACAATCCAGAGTTGATTTTGGCTGGAAGAAGAATTAATGATAATATGCCTATATTAGTGGCTAACTCTATAGTTAAAATGTTGATTCAAGCTTGAAAGAAAGTTAATTGATCAAATATATTGGTATTGTGACTAACTTTTAAAGAAAATGTGCCTGACTTCAGAAATAGTAAAGTTTCTGAAATGATTAAAGAATTAAAAGATTTTGGTATAAATATAAAAGCTTATGATCCATATTATAAAAGTTTAACGAAATATGATATGGAAGAATTGAATATCAAAGAATCAGAGGTATTAAAAAATATTGAATGAAAATATGATGGTGTGGTATATGCTGTAAGTCATCAAGAGTTTAAAAGTATTGATGTAAAGCAGTTTTTGGATGATTGAATTGTATTTGATGTGAAAGGTGATTTGGATGAAAATGATTTTGAGTTTTATAAGAAGTTGTAATTTACTACAAATAGAAAAATAAATTCTTCCCCTATCAGGGGAAGTTGTTTGCGAAGCTAGATGGGGTTTTAAGTCGGCAGTATTATTAACTAACCCCCTTCCCACTCTGTGGGTCCTTCCCCCTTACAGGGGGACTATTCAATGAAATATTTTTATTTAAGGATTTGTCTATATGGTAAATAGTAAAGAAATAGATCTGTTGCCAGATCAGCCATTGGGAGAAAAAAATGATCAAAAAATGATTTTAGCTTTATTTGTTTACTTTTTTGAGTATAAATATAATGGAACTTTTATTTAGAAATTCTAATATTATATCAGCATGATTCAAAAATTACCATTAAACTATAATTTTTTTAAACCAGAAATAATAAAAAAATTAATAAAAGCTCATAAAGCACTCGCTGAACTTAATTGATTGTCTCAAAAAATACCAAATCAAAATATACTTATAAATTCTCTTTCTTTGCAAGAAGCAAAAGATAGTTCTGAGATAGAAAATATTATCACAACTCATGATGAACTCTATAAATCACAAATAGATAAAAGTTTTGTATCAAACCAGACAAAAGAAGTAGCTAAATATAAAGATGCTTTACTTTTTGGTTTTGATAAGGTTAAAAACAATAAAGTGATTCTCAATGGTGATATATTAAAAATACAAAAAATACTGGAATGAAATGATGCAGGTTTTAGGACTCAAACTTGAACGAAATTAAAAAACGATCAAACTTGAGAGACTGTTTATATTCCACCTCAGAATATTGAAGAAATAAAAGACTTAATGACTAATTTAGAAAAATATATAAATAAAGATTTAGAAGATATTGATCCACTTATTAAGATGGCAATCATACACCATCAATTTGAATCAATTCATCCTTTTTATGATTGAAATGGTAGAACTGGTAGAATTATAAATATTTTGTATTTAATAAAAAATGACTTATTAAATATGCCTATTTTGTATTTGAGTAATTATATAATCAGAAATAAATCAAATTATTATAGATTATTACAAGAGGTAAGGAGAAAATGAGTTTGGGATGAGTGGATTTTGTATATGCTTGATGCAATAGAAAAAACTTCACTCGATACTATAGAAATGATAAAATCAATTTGGGATCTGATGTGAAAAACAAAAAAATCTATGAAAGAAAGACTTCCCAAAATTTATAGTAAAGATTTACTTGAAATAATCTTTTCTCATCCATATACGAAAATAGAGTTTTTAGTTGATGGAATGTGAATGAGTAGGCAAAGATCCTCAAGATATTTACAAGAACTAGTAGATAATTGATATATGCTTGTAATTCAAATTAAAAATTCTAAATATTTTGTAAATATTGAATTATTTGAAAGATTAAGAAAATGATTGTAAAACATAACATTGCTATAAATCTATGTTACAAAAAAGAAAAAAACATAACATTGTTATAGGTCTATGTTACAAAAAAGAAAAAGTATAAATGAAAATATTATGGTGTGGTATATGCTGTTAGTCATCAAGAGTTTAAAAGTATTGATGTAAAACAGTTTTTGGATGATTGAGTTGTATTTGATGTGAAAGGTGATTTGAATGAAGAAGATTTTGAGTTTTATAAGAAGTTGTAGTATGAAAGTTTATTCTTCCATTGTAAGAGGAATGCATGTACCGCAGCATTACGGTATTGTTCGCGAACTCGGCAGTCTTGCCGAGTGAAGCTAGATGGGGTTTTAAGTCGACAGTATTGTTAACTAACCCCCTTCCCACTCTGTGGTCCCTTCCCCCTGATAGGGGGACTATTAAAAGCTAAAACTATTTTATTTAAGGATTTGTCTATATGGTAAATAGCAAAGAAATAGATCTGTTGCCAGATCAGCCATTGGGAGAAAAATTGATCAAAAAATGATTTTGGTTATATTTTTTTGCATATCTAGCTGCTCCTTGCGGATATTTTATCAAAGTAATAGTTTCCAATACTCTATCTGTAGCAGATGTAGGAATCCTCTACTCTATCATTTGATTTATTAGTATATTGTCAGCATACAATGGTTTGTGACTTACAGAGTCATTAAATTATTTTTTGCCAAAATTTTATATAAAAAAACAGCGGAACTACATTAAAACTAGTATATGGATGAGTTTGGCTGTACAAATGATTACTAGTGTGGGAATAATATTTTTGTTGTTTTTTGGAGCAGAATGGTTTGCGACCAACTATTTTCATTCTCCTCAGGCAGCTCAAATACTAAAATATTTTTGTTTCTATTTTTTGGGAGTAAACTTGTTTCAGGTAATTGTATGAATATTTAATTCGTTTCAAGATACATTCAATGCTAGACTTCTGGATTTTATCAAAATGTTTTCTATATTGATTTTTACAGTTTTGTTTTTTGTGTTTGGTATAGGAAATGTGGAATTGTATGCTACTGCTTGGATTGTAGGTATGTTTGTGTGATTAGCGATAGGGATAATAGTGTTTAGCAAAAAGTACAAAAAGATATTGTTTAAATGAAACATAGTAAAAGAATCAAGTTTTCTAAAAAAATATTGGAAATATTCTTTGTGGACTTTTTTGAGTTTAAATGCTGTTTTGATACTTAGCCAAATAGATCAACAAATGGTGATAGTTATACTAGGTCCAGATGCAGCAGGTTATTATACTAACTTTGTTAGCCTTAGACAAATATTGATGCTTTTGATTACACCGATTATGGTTTTGATATTCCCCATGTTTACTGAGATGATAACAAAAAAACAAAGCAAAGAAATTTCAAATTTACAGAAATTCCTCTACACTTATATTAGTTTTTTTACTATTGGTATGTCGATTTTTTTGGTAGTTTTGTGACCAGAGATAGCGACAGTCTTTTTTGGACAAAAGTTTCTATATTCTGGACAGTTGATGATGTTGGGTTGATGGTTTTTGATATTTAATATATTGTTTTATCTAAACTTCCAAGTATTGTGAGCTATGTGAAAGGCTGATAAAAAAGCAAAAATAATTGGTACTGCAGTATGAATAAACTTTGTATTAAATTTGATTTTGTTGAAAATTATATGATTGTGGGGAGCAATTATATGAACTGCTGTAGCAATGATAATAATGTATATTTGGTCTTGGAATATTATCAAAAAAGATTATCCAATCAGTGTAGATTGGAAATTCTTGGTCAAAAATGCTTTGTTGTTTCTGGTCTTGGCTGCTGGTATTTATTATATCAAAGATAGTCTTTTTGTGTTGGAAGATAGTTTTAGGTATAAGAATATTTTGTATCTATTGGTTGTTTGATTTGTTTTCGCTGGAATTGTAATTTGAGTTAATTATAAGAGGATTCAAAGTTTAAAAGAATTTGTAGTTAAATTAAGAAAATAATTTTATCTTGTTTACAAAAAATATGTTAAAAATATTTTGAGATATAGCTCGTTTTTTAGGTATAAAAAATCCATATTTTTTATTTTTAGCTATAAAAAAACAAAAACGAATTAGAAGTAGTGTAGTTGAAAGAATATCTAAAGATTTTTTGAATGATTTTATTTGTAAAAATAAACAAGAAAAACTAGATAAGTTGAAAAAATGATTAGACCAAAAAAGTAAAGATAATGTAGATTATATTGTCAAAAATATCGAACTTGTTATTTTTAATAATTTCATAGACTATGATATTTTGTTTAATGAAGATGACTTAAAAGCAAGAAAGAATAGGAAAAAACTTTTGGAAGAATTTAATAAAATGAATATAAAATTTCCAAAAAAAATAAAAAAAATAGAGTACCCCGTGCTTTATAAGCATTGAATTGAATGTGTGCCAGATTTTAAAAAATATATTGAGTGAAAAGATATATTGGATTGTGGTGGTTATATTTGAGATAGTGCAATGATGTTTTACAAAAATTTTTGAAATATAATAAATAATATACATATATTTGAACCTATTGAAAATAATTATAATTTTATAAAAGATACTATTAAATTAAACTGATGTCAAAATAGAGTTTTTGTATGTAAAAAATGAGTTTGAGATAAAAATGAAACTCTCTATATGAGCGAGAGTGGTCCATCTTCACATATAGTAAAAAAATCTAAAAACAAGATTGAAGCAACAAAAATAGACGATTATGTCAAGAAAAATAACCTAAAACCTTGAGTTATTAAACGAGATATAGAATGATTTGAGTATAATAGTCTATTGTGAGCAAGAAAAACAATAGAAAAATATAAACCAATACTACTTATAAGCATATATCACAATGCTAGAGATTTTTTTGATATAAAACCTATGATAGAGTCTCGAAAATTGTGATATAAATTTAAAATAGAAAAGCATAATCCTAATAGTCCATTTTTGGAAACTGTTTTAATTTGTTATTAATGTAGATATGATCTCTATAGTCGTTGTAACATACAATAGAAATAATGATTTGAATGATTTATTATCGAGTATTGATAGTCAGACATTAGACAAAAAACAATATGAAGTAATAATTGTAGACAATAGTATAGATAAAAATGCAAAAAAAATATGTGATAAATATAAAAAAATAGATCTGAAATATATTTAAAATTGAGAAAATTTATGAGCTGCAGGTGGAAGAAATATATGAATAAAGAATAGTAAATATGATTATGTTTTATTTTTGGATGATGATAATTATCTACAGGAAAACAATATTTTAAAAGATATCTATAAAGAAGACATATCTATTTTTGAAAAAGATAAAAATATTGGTGCAATAAAATATTCTAATGATTTTGATGATAAAAATAGCAAAAAATATGTGTACATTAATTGATTGGTTACTTGTTGAGTATTGATAAAAAAAGAAATATTTTATAAAGTATGATACTTCAATGAGAGCATGAATGTCTATTCTGAAGATTCAGATCTAGGTATAAGAATAATAAAAAAATGATATGATATTATATTAAACAATATAGTAAAAATTGAACATAGGGAAAGTACAGAAAATCCTGAAATTAGAAAAAGAGAATTCAGATTATATCAGAGTTCTAGAAATTGGACACTTACAATATTGTTAAACTTTAACTTGTTTTTGTTTTTTATATTTACTATAAAATTTTTTTTAATAAATCCATTTATATATAAAAGAATGTATAATATAAATATACTTAAAATATATAAAATAATAACTAAGTCTTATTGAGATGGAATAAAAATGTGATTAAAGCAAAAAAGAGAACCAATGTCTTTTAAAAGGCGAGTGTATCGACAATATTTGATTAAAAAAAAATGTTTTGATTAATGTTATAGAATTTTAAATATTTTTTTTAGAATTTTTCTTTTGTAAAAAGGAATAATAAAATCAAGTGATTTTTTTGAATAGTTATTATAATTATATAAAATATGTTTTATTTTTTTGTTTAAATTATTATCTATAAAGTCATAACTGTAAATATATTGCCATAAATCATATTTTAATAGTATTATTGGTAATCAATAACTCATAGCTTCCATTATAGTATTTCACCAAGTATCAAGTCTTGTTCAATATATAAATATATCATTTTTTTTGTAATATTCTTTTAATTTATCTTTTTTGACCCAATTTAATCGTTTTATTTTTATATTTTTTGAAAACTTTATTTTATAAAATTCTTTTTGAATTTTCTTCATATTATCTTGATCTCATCATGCTATTATTGTCCATTCTATATTTCTGTCTTTAATTTTTACCACTTCTTTTCATAAATCTACTATTCCCATTCATTTTTCAAAAAACTTTGTACTACTAACTGTGAGTAATTTTATTTTATCATTTTTTTTAAAGTTCTTTTTTGGTCTTATATAATTTGTTTCTTCTACAAAATTTGGTAATATTTCTATTTTATTTTTATACTTATCTTTAAAATTTAATTTATCAGCCAGAAAATAACTAGTTAAAATTATTTTATCACAAATTTTTAAATTCCACCTAGCTAGATACAAAAGTTTATTTCAAATTCATTTTCTCTTTTTTTCTATTTCAAAATTTCCATGCAAATTATAGAAATATTTTTTTATTCTTATAGGTTTAAATAAAAATGGTATGACAGAAAAAATAAAATCATAATTAGCAAAATGTAATTTTAACCAATCTTTTTTTGAATTAAAAAAATAAACATCAATTTCTTTTCAGTATTTTTCTTTTAAACCTTCAACTATATCTTTATAAATATAGTAAGGTCATCATTTGTTTTCTGGAGCAAGGAAAGCTATTTTCTTTTTCATATACACTATGATTTTAATAAATCAAAATAATTTACGATGTTTTTGTCCCAAGAAAAATTATTTGTTATATTATCTTGTGATAATCAAATATATTTATTATAATTTTGGGAAGCATACTCCAATTTTTCTGTCAAATTTTTTGTATCTCATTTTTTTACCAAAATCAGATCTTTTTCTTTGGAAATCTCTTTAGTTCATCCAACATCTGTAGCCACCACAACACACTGAGCTAATAATCACTCCAAAACTGAAGTAGGAAGTCATTCTTGGTAACTAGGATTTACTACAATATCTATGTTTGGTAAAAAGGTTTCTCAAATGTATTTCTTATCTTTGTATCACAAAAAGGATACTACTCTATCTATTTTTAGATCTTTGCTTATTTTTTCTAGATTCTTTTTTTCTTCTCAGTCTCAAACAATTTGTAATGAAAGATTTTTATTGTTTTTATATAAATTTGCAAAAGCTTTTAGTAGTAAATCTATTCATTTCAAATCTACCAATCTACCTACAAATCAAAATCTAATATCTTTTCAATTATGTTTTTTTCTTGGACTGGGTTTAAATTCTATTCATCTATATATTACTGGTATATCTTTTTTTGTAAACTTGTTTGCAAATCTTTTACAAGCTTTAGATATTCATATTACTTGATTTGAGCGTCTAAAAACTCGTCTTCAAATAGTTTGATCATATATTCGAGCAATTATTTCTTTTCGTTTTGAGTTTAATTTGACATAATCTACACCGTGTTCTATATGTACTCGTTTTAGTTTGTTTCTTTTTGCAAAGATTCAACCTAATAATGAGGATGTGAAGAATCTTGTACGAGTTACTACTATAGTGTTCTTTTTAGATTGCTTTACTTTTTTTGCAATTACAGATATGATTTTTCGAAATTCTTTTTTTCGAAATTTGGGAATTGGGAATGTTGGGATAATTTCTAGTGCTGGAATTAATATTAATTTATCTGAACCCCCTTTTTCCCCCTTCTTAGGGGGACTAGGAAAGTATCATAAATCAAAAACTACATTAATTACATCTCAATATCATTTCTTCTCTCGCCAAAAACCTCGCTCTTGAGCGTGTGTCTCAAGTCATCATTTATGTGGCGGAAAATATGGTAAAAATTGTATTATATTTACTTTTTCTTTCATTAATTGTTGTTTGGTTAAATGTTTTTAATGATTGTCATTCTGAGCAGAGCGAAGAATCCATTAAATAGAAACGAAGAATATCTAAACACTGGATATTTCGTTTTACTCAATATGACAGAGGAATATTTCTCGCAAAACTTGATACTCGAAATGACAATATAATTAACTCTTTGCTCTAAATTCGCTAATGTTGTGTGTCTTTGCTCATAATCAATCTCTTATTTCTATTCACAAATCTTTACATACTTGAACTTCTGGTATATTTCAGCTAAATCTATCACCTCATTTCCCAAATATAATTTTTGTATCTGGTCCATATTTTTCTTTAATTAATTTGGCTGTATATTCAATACTTTTAAACACAGATCCGTCTTGATATATAAACATTATAATATGTGTGTTTTTATTTTTTCGATAGTATCTTTAAGTAAAGATTTTTTCACTCGTAATTTTTGCTTATCATCAAGTATTTCCCCTAATCCTGTCAATACACTATTTTCTGTAAAATGTTTTGGTAAATCTTTTGTTAGTTGTTGAAGAAAACCTTTGGTATTTAGACCTGTTCTTTCATAAATAATAGCATCATAAATAGGAAACTCTTGTGAGAAAAAGAAATATACGTCGTATAAGTCTCTACTATAAAATCTCTCTGAAAGTGCTACTAATTTGTTTGCAAAAATACATTCTTTGGCCATACAAAGAATCTGAGTATTTTCGATATTTTCATGATTATATTTGTTATTTTGCCAGATTCTTTTATTGAGTTCTATTTTGATATTCATACTTCTTTCATCATAACGAAATATCCATCTGTGAATTGTTTTACCAAGTGTTTCATTTTTTATTTCACCATATTTTAACAATATTTCTCTGATTCCTTGGATAATTTGTTCTTCTTTTTTTATATCCAATATATCTATATCAATATCCGTAGAAAATCTGCTTAATTGATATACAAGATATGCTAATGTTCCTCCTTTAAAAGCTAAAAAATATCATATTTTGTGAGTAAATATCGCAAATAATAAATTTTTCATATATTTTTCATGGATTTCTTTATTCAACATGGAGGAGCTTTTTGATATAAAAAGCAGTTTTTTTTGGATATATATCAATGATTTGATTCAATCTTATTTGATTGATATTTTCTGGAGCATCAATAACTCCATGAGGATTGAGATAAATGTAATCACATAATGCTCTTTCTGGAGTAGCAATACGATAATTTGTATATTCTCTTATTCCTATAGGATTATTTAAAATTTCAGATTTTATTTTATAATATATTACTTCTTTATTATCAATTTTGTATTTACGAGATTCATTGGCTATACAACTAATTGTATTTCCATAAAATTGAAAAAAAACTCCTTCTTTAAAAAGAACTGTTTCTGTTGAAATATAGGAATTACTTTTTATTTTGCATGCCAATTCCCATGGTTCATAATTTGGCAATGCCCAATATCCCTTATAAGGATTGTATAGTGATTGATTTGCTTTTGCTCTTTGCAAAAAACTTTTTGTTCCTGCATCTGTAGGAATTTTTAAAATTTTTTTAATTTCTTGGAAAGAAAATACAGTTTTTTTTGTTTTGAGTAATATGCTTAGATTTTCCATTTGGTAGTGAATAAGTATTTGAAAACGAATACTTTATAACCATAAAACACACAAAATCAAGTTTTTTTTAACTCTTTGCTCTAAATTCGCTACTGTTGTGTGTCTTTGCTCATAATCAGTCTCTAATTTCTATTCACAAATCTTTACAAACTTGTACCTCTGGTATATTTCAGCTGAATCTATCTCATCATTTACCAAATATTATTTTTGTATCTGGTCCATATTTTTCTTTTATCAAATTATATGTATATTTTATGCTATCACAAACTGATCCATCTTGGTCTACTGATATAATAGTTTGATCTACTACTTTCATAGCTCATACTACTCTACTTCTAAAATCTTCATCTTGAAAAACTTCCTGTTTTCCTGTTTTATCTCTAGCTTGTTTGTCATTATTTACTATTACTCGAAGTTCGTCTCCAAGTTCTTTACAAAGTTCTAGACATTCGATATGTCATGGGTGGATTGGATTGAAATATCATGATGTGATAACTACGGTTTTCATAAGTTTATATTTAAAGTAAATTATGATTTTTTTATATTATTTTTTTGTTTTGTCATCTCGACTGTTATTTTTGCGAGAGATCTTTTTAAACGTGTAAAGAGATTTCTCACCGACATATCTCGCGTGTCCTCGGTTCTTGATACTCAAGAATCGGGACGCAAGTTAGATTCAGTCGAAATGACATAGACGTTGTCATCTCGACTGTTATTTTTGCGAGATATCTTTTTATATGCTAAAAGAGATTTCTCCATTCGCTATTGCTTAGTCTCCTCTATTCAGACGGGACGCAGAGAAATGACATTCACATTATTCCCACTCCTCTATTTTCTCCAATATATATTCTTTTCAATGATTTTCAATAAATTCTATTATATTATTATCTTCGACAAAATTTTTTATATCAATTATAACTTCTTTAAAGTCTGTATTATTTACTTTTTCTTTTAATTTATTTTTTAAATCTTCTAAATCTTTAACTCATGGAATACAATCAATGTTTGGTTTTATGTTTTTATTTAAATATCGAAATAAATCATAGAAATCTCTTCATTTTACAGAAATTTCGTTTTCTCAGATTTTTTTTATTCGAGATCTTTCTAAAACTGCGTTTAGTTTTGATGCAAATAAAGTTTCTTTATTTAAAGATTTGATAATCAAACTATGGTTAAATCTGAAGATTGGATATATTTTTGTATCTAGCTTTTTGCAAAAATCGATGTTGTCTGATATCTCAATTTTTATATACAAATCATTTGAGTTTCAATATTTTATATCAAATTTTTCTAAAAGATTTCTAAATTTTAATGTTAATCTAAATTTCTGTATTTTAAAGTCTAACTTTATATTTTGTGATTTAAAAAACTTTTGTAATTTCTCTCAAAGAAGTTCAAAATCATTGAAATCTGCTGATACAAAATCTAAATCTTCACTCAATCTATTTAGATCAAATAAAAACCTCAATGCTGTTCATCAATAAAAAACAATATCTTTGCATTCTGGAGTTTCGTAAATTTCTCTCAATACTAATGTTTGTAGATATTCTTTTATATATCAGATTTTAAATGCGTTTTCTTTGTCTATATGTTTATCTAATTCGTTTTCTATTGATTTTATAATCATTTATATTTTTTTAATAAATTAAATATTTTAGTGACTTTAGGTGAATTATATTTTTTTACTATTTTCTCAAATTTTTTAAAATTTATGTTATCTATGTTTAATCTAAGTTCTCTTATGTATGATTCTTTAAATATAAATCATCTTTTAAAGTAAAAGTAATCAAATAGTGCCTTTTCTGGAGTGGCTCTATAGATTAGAAATCAATCTTTTTTTATAGTTTCATAGTCTCAAAAAAAACTTTCTTTGATGGAATTATAGTAAAATTTTCAAAAAATATTTTTAAATTCTGCGGTTTTTTTTGTGGTTATCAGAGTCATTGTATAAACGTTTTCTGTAATTATATTATGCAGAAAAAGAACATATTCCATACTTATGTAGCTAGGTTTATAAATCAAGTTTGTAGCTATAAATTCTATAAATCAACCCATTTTATTGGAGAACTTTAATTCGTTAATTTTTTTATCGCTAATATAAATTCATTCTCTGATATGATGTATTTCTCAATTTTTTAGTCGTCTTGAAATATTTACTCTTGCTAGATTTCTATTTTTTAGGAAAATATCTACATTTGATGTAGAGAAATATACTAAATTTTCTAGTTCTTTTATCATTATTTGTTTCTTAAAATTAAACCTTTTGTTAATTTAAGGAAATAAAATTAAAATGCAAATTAATTTTATTTATGAAATAATGTAATTTTTATTAGTTTACAGAAATAAAAGTTATTGTTTTGTTTCAGAAAATACACACTTTGTGAAATTAGATTTCTCGCAAAATATGATACTCGAAATGACAGGGATGGATTTCTCGCAAAATAGAGTTTCGGCAATTCTGCCGAATAAACCTCGAAATGACAGGGATTTATATAATAAAGATGTATTGAAAAACTCCTCTACTTCAATAAAAAGTTTTAAGAATATGTTTGGGGATGGGAATATTAAAAACAAAAAACCTCCCCAACCCTCCTTAATAAGAAGGACTTGTTTTATTGTTTTAAATTAAATTAAATGAAGAATCTTAAAAAAAAGATTTTCTTAGGAATTATGATTTTTGTTTTGATAGTGCTAGGAGCAGAAATTTTTAGTGAATTTATGGCAAATCATGCTTATTACAGCAAAATGTTTGCTTCTTGGACCAATTGGAAATTGATAATTTCAGCTGTAATATCAGCTTGATTGCCAATTTGGTATTTGTTGAAAAACAAAAAATTTTCTATCAAAAAGTTTAGTATACGATTGCTAGTCTGATTGATGATATTTAGTCTATTACATATATGGATCAAATGATGATTGTTGTGATCTGGATTTATTATATATATGGTAAACAGTCTAATTTTATTTTTGCTATGAGCATATTTCATTGTATGAATATTGGCATTATGAACTTGGCTATCTAAATTAATTATAAAATTTAAAGAACACAGAATCCAAGAATTGTTTTTGAAATTTGGGTTTGGACTTTGAATATTATTACTGTTTGTACAATTATTGATGTGATTTGGTTTATTTCATCCTATAGTTACTTGGATTATTTTCTTATGATTTGGATGAATCATACGATATATGAAAGACGATATGAAATCTCATGCCAATATAATATGAGAAAGCCTATCTAACTTAAAATTGAAAAATATCCAATGAAGCTGGTGGAAACGAGCATTGATAATTTTGGTATTATTTTCTTTAATGTATTATTTTTATGGTTTCCAACTTTCATTTATACCTTATTCTACTGCTTGGGATGCAAATCATGAATATTTGTATGTACCAAAAATTATAGCAGAAAATTTTGGATTGATTTGGGGAAATATTTGAAAATGATGAGCAATGCCTTTTTTACGACATTCGTTTATTGGATTTTGGTTTAGTATAGGATCTGTTTTTGGTGGATGATGGTTGTCTCCAGATACTATAGCCGTAAGTATGAATTTTTTGTCTGGACCATTGGTATTATTGTTTGGATTAGGATTGATAAAT
>DATFJH010000136.1:0-2235 GCA_035269265.1 Candidatus Absconditabacterales bacterium | reverse complement strand
TCTGAAGCGTTTAAGACTGCAAGAAAAGCAGTCTAAAACACTTCAGAAGAGAGACAATACATAGTTAATGTCGTCTACCACCCATAACAAATGGACGCTTAAAATAGCGTGTGTACAAAGGCATACTATTGTATTGTCTCTCTGGGAAGGATCACACGAACCACATTGTACCGGTTCACTTAGTGGTCCTTCCCTAAAATCACCAAACTGGTGATTGTAAATTTTTATTTATTTTTAGAAAAAGGAGATTTTTTGTGATAAATAAGATCAAAAAAGATATAAAAGAGTTACAAGATTCTTTAATTTTAGAAAAAGATCCAACCAAACAACATTATATTACTGGAGATATTGTATGGATTAATTTTTTTGGAGAACCAACAAAAGCTAGAATAGAAGAAATCCAAGATTTTGGAGAATATAGAAAACATAAAACAGGATCATATATTTACTATTGGGTAACTCCTTTAAATCGCCCAAAAATTAGATGGTATGTTCATGTAAGTCTTTTTTGGTTATGGACATATATTTTTAGTAAGTTTAAATTAAAACCTCCAAAAGGCGATTATAGATTTGGACCAGGACACGCTGTTTTAGCTGGTAAAAACGAAGATATTTTTGATACAAAAGAAGAAGCTTTAAAAGAATATTTAATTCAATCAATTTTGTCAGATCTTGATGAATTAGAAGAGAAAGGAGATTTAAATGTCAGAATACATAAATAGACTTATTGAATTGTCACATTTAAATTTTGAATTTTTAGTTGATTATTGGGCATTTCATATAGGAATGATATCTGTATTTATTATAATTGAATTTGCTATTTTAGAAGTATTTAGTCAAAAAAAGAAAAATAAAAAAATTTAACATTTTCAATTTTAATATAGAAATAATGTATATATAGTATTTTTGTTCTTTCTCTTTTAAAGAGATTATATTTTTGTCAACATTTGAAAAAATAACAAAGACAAAGGAGATCTATCGATTGTTAAAGTTTCCACTTCGTAAGAAAATATTAATAGTAACAGAAATTGGCAATATTATCTGTGAAATTAAATATGCTGGAAAGAATACATTAAAATTAAAAGATGTCGTCAAAGAAATGTATACAGATAACGGTGAATATTTTTTCTCAGAATTAAAAGATGAGATGATTATTGATAGAGAAAAAGTAATTGGATATTCTAATATTGTTCCTATAAACAAAAAAGAAAAAAATAATAATTCCAACATAGTTAATTTTACTGATTATAAAAGGAAATAATATGCTTTCAGTACGATATTTATTTGAATCTGAAAAAATTAAATTAGTCACATCAAATAATAACAAATTAAGGGAATACAGAAATTTTGGTCTTAAAAACATAGGAATTGAAAAAGGTAAAGATTTACCTGAAGTAGATGGATCTGATATTGAAGTTATTATTTACAAAGCAAAGGATGCTGGTAAAAATAGAATCGTTGACGATACATCTCTAACCGTAGAAGGAGCTGAAATCGGAGTAAATATCCGATGGCTGTTAGATAATTTATATCATTTAAAAGGTAAAAAAGCAAGATGGTGTGTTTTACTTGGATTGAATACTGGAAACCATATTAAAGTTTACAAAGGTGAACTTTTAGGAAAAATAGGTACTCCAATTGGTATATCAAAAGATTCTTTCGGATTTGATCCATTTTTCATACCTTCTAAAAATAATATTAATAATAAATCAGTAGAACAATTAGAAAAAGAGGGCAAAAAAGATAGCTATTCAGCTAGAAAATTTGCCGTTGACAATTTAAGAAAAGATAATTATATCAAAAAAATTATAATAAGCGAAATCCCAGAATGGACTGGGAAATATCAACACTAAAAAGGAGAAAAAAATGACTAAAAGTCAAGTAGAACAAGAATTAGAAAATATGAACATTAATGTAGAAAATGTAAAAGAATTATATAAAGATAATGTTCAAAAGATTATACCAAAAGATTGGTATTTTCCAATTATTGAAAAATGTATTGACCTATGTGACATTGTTCCAGAAACTGTAAATTTTAATAAACAAGATCGAATTGTTACAATAGTATTTGAAAATGAATCAATAACTGAAGAATTCGAAAACAAATTCCATTCGAATCTATTCAAAGCAGTAAACGATTTTATTAAATCAAAAGATGAAAATCCCAAAGTATATAATCGTGTATTGATATTTGAAACTGGACAGGAAGGAATAAGTTTTAGAATTAATTATTAA
>DATFJH010000135.1:0-13818 GCA_035269265.1 Candidatus Absconditabacterales bacterium | reverse complement strand
CTTTATCATATTCTTGTGTCATTTCATACCAAGCTTTAGAATTTTTTGGTTCAAATCATTCTTCATTTAATTTCATGTTTACTCCAGATGTAACATTGTTTATATATTCGTTTGTCTTATTTGAATCTAGTAATGTTTTTTCATTATCATTTCATGCAATATCTTTTAAATCATCCAAATTATTTACTCAAAAACTATTTAATCAATTATTTAACATATCATTGTCGTCTTTTATGATTTCAAGATTTTCTAATATTAATTCTTCTTTATCTTTATCCATATCAGAAGATTCTATATAATTTTTATAACTATCATAATCTATTTGAAATTTTCAGTTTTTTTCTGTCAAAAAATCTCATTCTATTAGCGTATTTATTGGTATTCATCATAAAGTTGCAACTGTTGTGTATTGTGGTTTTACATATTGTTCTACATTTTCTTCTTCCACAGACATCTTCTCTGCAGTTGTTTTTGTATCAACAGTCTGTTTTTTTCAATCTATATTAAACAGATCTTTACCAAAATTTGTAACTTTGTCTATATTAAACAATGCAAATAATCATCCTCATCGACCAGCAATAGCTCACCAATCCCTCTTTTTATTTTTTCAAGGAAATAGATTTTTAATTAATTTAAAACCAAGAAATATAGCTGTTCATATCATAGCAAACTTACCTAGTTTTTTTACAGCTTCTTTTTGTTTTTCATTTTTTATCCATCACATATCTTCTAATTTATCAGCAATGAATTCTCCAGACTTTTCAAAAACTCATTTTTTCTTTCTACATACTTCTGGGTGGTTGTTATAGTGGTTATTATATCACGAGCTTGCGTACTCATAATTATAATATCTTTTTCTTTTTGTGGTTATATCCATATATAAAGCAGGATCTTTTTTCATTATTTCTTCAAAATCTTTTTTGTGTTTTTCATAAAATTCATTTTGACTAGGGTTTTGAATATCTCCAGATCGTACATTTTTTAGATATTTTTGAAAACCTTCTGCATCTTTATTCCATAGTTTATTTAAAGTTGCATTTTTCATTATTTTATTAAACTCAAAATTATATTCTGCGGCAATATTTTGAAATAATTCTTCTTTTCTTACATCACCTATAGAGTCTAAAATAGCGGGTATTTCTGCAGTGTTACCACCAGTAGTTATAATTTGTCTTACCTTTTCTAGTTGTTCTTTGTGTGATTTCATTTCTTCTATATAATCCACAAAATAGTCAATATTTGTAGTATAATTATAATTATTTAATTCTCTCTTTATACTCCTAAGTGAAGCTAAATCATCTTTTATTACTTGTTTAAATCTCACTCTACTATATCTATTATCTTGAAGTTTGGTTGCTCTAGGTCGTTTTCTGTTTTTTTGAAATCGATCTATCAAATTATTTATTTCTAATGTTAATTGTTCAGGACTTTCACCTAAATTTTCATTGTTTGTTTTAAGTTCTCATTCAAGCTCATTCAATTCATATTTGGTATTTATTGTTGTCAAGAATTCACTCAACAAAGAATCAGACTCTAGTGCTATTTCTTCAGTTTTTTGTTTTTCTTTTAAATAATTTTTTAATACATTTTCTTTAACACAAAATTTCTTTATATAATCTCAATTATCATCCAACTCTAGAGAGTTTATATCTTTTTGTTCGAAAATATATAAATTATTATGTTTTTTTATTTTACAATTTCAGTTTTTTAAATCTTGAAAAAATTTATCGTCAAAATAATTGACTAAATCATGATCTTGTAGTTCCTTACCGGGTTTTAGATCTTTTTGGTCTAATTTCTCTATTTTTAGTTTCTCAGGTCAATTCATAATCAAATAGACTACTTATAAAACTCGTATATACATATTATATTCATAATCAGCTTTAAATAAAAAAAAACCAAGTATTTTGTATATTCTACTTGGCGTTTTGTTGTTTTTATGATATAATATGTTATTTTTTTGTAAGTTCTTTTTTAATTTTTTCAATATTAGCTTCGTTTAGGGGATCTTTTATTATTCAAAATTCTCCCATTAGTAGAGCTAAAAATTTCAAAAGATTGTCTTGATTTATTGGTATTTTGTCATGATATTTTTTAGAAAGTTGTTTTATATAATATATATATTCAGTTAAGCTAGGCTTGTTAGACAAATTACTGGTTATTTCTTCAAAAAATCATCATAATTTGTATGAGTTTAGTTCTTTTTTATAAAATGGTGCGAAAAATCATATAATCATTATATTGTTGGTTGATTTTCTAAGGTATGATGTTTTTGTTCTTGTGTCTATTACTTTAAAAAAAGTATTGTATACTGAATTCATTAGTTCATCATTTTTTATATTCTTCAAAAGAAAAGATAAAAATTGAGCAATATTATTATTTTCTCATTTATTTTTTTTAATTTCGTCTTGTACTTTTTTGGCTTTTGCAGAATCAGATTGTACGCGCTTTACATCTTGTTCTGTAACCTTGTTTGTATCTTTTCTTACTCATTCTCATGTGTCTATGTCACCCAATATGCCAGACATTTCATTTACCATTTTTGTTTTTTAAATTAATAAAATTTTTTTTATTTTTTTATATTCCAAACTTCATCATTAAGATTTTCAAAAAAATCTACCATTATTTTGTGTTTTTTTTCTGCAATTTTTTTTGCAGACTCAGTAAACAATCTATCTTTTACTTTTTTTAATTTTATTTCAAATTCTCTGTATGCGGTATCTTCTGGTCAGTGCTCTTCTGTTTCTTCTATTTTTGTTCCTACATTATTGTGTAGTCTTGCTCAAACTTCATTTGCATACATAAAAGCCCTACCTATTCAAACAGCTCATATGCTGTCTAGTTTATCAGCATCAAATAGTATTTTTGCCTCTAAACTTTGTGGTTCATTTCATTTTCTAAAACGATGTGTAGATATGCAGTGCAATATCTGATTTTTTTTATTTTTTTCTATTCCCAATTCAGATAAAATCTCATCTGCCAATTTAGTTCCATATTCAGCATGACATACCTTCCCTTTTGTTTCATGTTGTTTTTTTCTTCCTATATCGTGCATTAAAGCAGAAATTTGTAGTATTTCTATATTTGCTCATTCTTTGTTTCATATATAAATACACATATCATGAACTCTCATTGTATGATCCAAATCATGAGAATTATTTCATTCAAAAAAATGTTTTATTTTTTCTTTTATATGGTTTAACATGCAATTATTTAGTCAAACAAAAGTAAATTATAGACACATTTTTTTTATGGTTTTATGCTTGAATTTCAATGAGAATTATTTATATACATATCACCGCAAATTTTTGAGGACTATTTTTTTGACAAATAGGAATTTCAAAAGAATAAAACATCTATTTTGCATATAAAATTAAATATAAAGTTCTTAAAAGGGCTTTCTTATTTTATATAGTGGAGAGGTGCCTGAGTGGTCGAAAGGAGCTCACTGCTAACGAGTCGTTCCGCAAGGAACCGCGGGTTCGAATCCCGCCTTCTCCGCCATTGAAATTTATTATTACACAAAAAGGCTTTGTAGTTCAGTTGGTTAGAGCGTCCCGGTTCAAAAGAACCGCGGAAGGTGGGTATTTCAAATCTTAGTACATAATATTTAAATGATAATTAAATGATTTGTTTATATATTAGAGATGATAAATTGAAGATACTATATTTGAAGTTCTAAAAATGTAAAAAGAAGGTTTGATGAGCATAATAGATGATTAGTAAAGTCAACCAAGAACAATAGACCCTTAAAATTGTTATTTGTGAAAGAATTTGAAACTTATGATTTAGCATTGAAAAAAGAATTATCTTTGAAAAAACAAAAAGATAGAAAAGCAGTAGAAAGATTCATGGCTTTGTAGCTCAGTTGGTTAGAGCGCGCCTCTCATAAGGGCGAGGTCGGCGGTTCAAATCTGCCCAAAGCCAAATTAAGATGCTCAGTTGGTTAGAGTGTCCCGGTCAAAAGGACTGAGGAAGGTCGGCGGTTTTAATTCGGCAAACATGCCGAACAAGAATCTGCCCAAAGCCAAATTAAGTTAAAAGTTAAACATTTATAAAGTTTAAAGTTAATCGGACCTTACAAACCTTAAACTTGATAACTTTTAACTACATTAGTAGTCATTCGTAAAAAATATTTTATTGTTTAATTTCTTTGAGGCAGAACTTAAACAATAATAACAGGAAAAGTTATTTTAAATTATTCAGAACCTTTATTATGGCAAAAAAGAAATGATGAAGAGTTACAGTAGCAATGCAATGTTCAGTTTGTAAAAAAGTTAATTATTTTACTAGTATAAACAAAACTGTTACACCAAAACTAGAACAAAAAAAGTACTGTAAACAATGTAAAGCACACACATTACACACATCTAGAGAAAAATTAAAATAATTCTCTATTTTTCATTTTAATATGTAAAATTATACTAAATGTTGAAAATAAGATTAGCTAGACATGGTAGAAAAAAAGCTCCATTTTATCGTATTGTTCTTACAGAACATACAAAACCAGCACAATCTGGTTATAAATTAGTTTTGTGACGATTCAATCCATTGTCTCATACTATGGAAGCAAATTTAGAAGAAATTAAATTGTGGATTTCAAAATGAGCACAACCTTCAGAAAGAGTAGCTAAGTTACTTTTTGCTGAAAGCAAAGACAAAATGTTTAAAGAATATTTTGTAGAAAGAGAAAGAACTAAATGAAAAGCGAAAGAAGAAGAAAAAAAGGCTGAAGCTGAAGCTAAGGCAAAAGAAGCAAAAGAAAAAGCAGATGCAGCAAAAGCTGAGGAAGAAGCTAAAAAAGAAGAAGTTAAAAAAGAAGAGGCTGATGAAGAAAAAACAGAGGAAAAGACAGAGGATATTAAAGAAGAAACAACAAATGACTCACCAGAAGAGAAGAAAGAAGAAAAGAAAGAAGCTTAGTAGTCTCTTTTTTAATATTTTAATATTTCAAATAAATGCCAGAATCTTATGGTACTAGTGCAATACAAAATGTTATATTGATAATATTAGCAATTGTAATAATTGCTATATCTATTTGAAGTATATATGCATTTATACGTGCTATATTACTTTTTATATTTTCTCAAGGTAAAGAAGAAAAAATAAAAAAGGCATGGAATAGTATTAGATTTATGATTATGTGAATATTTCTTACTGTCGTTTTGTTATTTATGTTTCCACTTGTTTTCAAGCGAATGTGATTAGAAGATTATGAAGAATATAGTGCAAAAAATATCTTTAATAAAGCTTGAGAGCTTTTAGAAAAAACACTTCAAATTAAAGATGTAGTAAAAGAAAGTCAAGAAGAAAACCAATATCGTGATCAGTTATATTATGATGACAATTTCAAAGATAATTACTATGAAGACTATAGTTTATAGTATATCAAAATTTTATTGACAAAAGAAGTATAAACATTAAATTTAATATTAATAATATTTATATTTTTCATCAAATATAATGGCGAAAAGTTCTAAATTATCAAAAAAGTTGGTAAAACTACTACACAAATTCAATAGATATAACAAACGTGAAAAATGGTTTGTTATGTATCTTGTTGTTCTTTTGTTTTGTCTTTTGTTTTTTCCAATAATAAAGGTAACTTCACTTAGAGGAACTTGATGATATTGAGTTCGATTGGTTTCGGGTGTTTATTTCAAAACAATGATGATCATACTTGTTTCTATGTTAATTTTATTATGATGGAATTTGAGCTTCAAGTTTAAAAATATTTTACTGTCTTATTTTTGATGAAGAGACAATGATTCTTTGATAAACTTCTTGTTTTTGTTTATTATAACCACATCATTTTTTTCAATGACCGACACTATAAATGTTGCTTCATGAGTTACATCAAGGGTTGTAGTTTCAGGTTGATGAAAATTTATACAGTTATTACTATTGATTTGAATAATACTTACTTTAGTATCTGTAATTAAATCAGCAAAGGAATCTGGTAAAAAAACAAAGATAATAAATATGGTAGATGATGAACATCAAAAAGATTCAAGCAAAGAAGATATAAAAAAATGACTATTTGAATAATATTAAATAAATCAAAAAAAAACGTTCCATATGGAACGTTTTTTTATAAAAAATATTATTCAATAATTTGTGTATTATTCTAAAAATTGTTTTATTGGTTCAGGTATTGTTTCACTATATATTATAGACATATCTAGGTCCCACAATAAAGCTCTTATTTTATCATCAAGTACTAGGTCATTGGCATAATCAGAGAATGCACAAGGACAAGAAAGACATTCTGTAGTTGTTATAGTAGGAAGATCTGTATAGTTGTCTATATCTCAAAATCAATAATTAAAATCTCATAAATTACAATTATTATTCGCTCATATTTCTGGACAACCATCAAAATCTTCTATTCCATTATAATTTTCTGGTATCAAAGGACATGAGTCTAACTCATCAATTATTCAATCTCAATCAGTATCTAATTGGTTGTTTTCTTCACTTTCTCAGTCATTAAAATATTCTCAATCACAAAGATCTCACCATCAGTTATTGTTTAAATCCATCTGATTTTCATTGTTTACGGTAGGGCAATTGTCTAGTCCACATATATTGTTGTGCATAGATACTATGTCTCGATTTATATTTTGCATGTTTATACTACAATCTTCATTTTCATATTCTATCAAACCAATTAGATTTGTCATACCATCTCAATCAATATCATCATCACAAACATCAGGGATTCCATCATTATCCATATCACATTTATATTGATCAAGGTTGTCATTTAAAATAGCTTCCATACAAATATCTTTTTTGGTTATTGCTAAAGTTCATACAGTATTAAGATTTATACACTCATCCACAATAATTGAATTTTTAGGATTATATATTCATTCTTTATTGTATTTAAATTCAAGATATTTTGGCCATTTATCAAGTTCTTCATTATTTTTTTCTGTATTGTTTTCATCATATCTATTTAACAACATTATACTTTGAGGTATATATCATATGTTTTTTATTTCAAATTTAGTATCTTCAAAATAATTTCATACAAGGCTATTTATAGATGTTTGTATACCATAAGATTTTTCTAAAAGTTCATCTCTTACGTATATTGTCAAAAAGTTTTGTATTTCTTGATCGTTTTCCAATAGAATTTTTTGTGTTATTACACGAGGTCCAGATGATTCATATATATGTAACATTTCTAGCTTTTTATTTGTTTCTATCTCTTCATTTCACCAATTCCATTCTATTTTCTTAATATTTTTTTCATCTATACCATTTAGTTTTGTAGATATTTTTATGCTTTGTCCTTTTTTAGGGCTTATATTATTTGCAGAGATCTTACTAGCCAACTCATTTTCTCATACTGATAAAATCATATTTGCTACTGCAACTACTTCTCAATTTTTGAATCACTTTACTGTAACCATTGTACTTCTTTGATCCCTAAATATTTTTATTATTTCATTTGTATCAAACCTTTCTATTATATTACCATCTCCAAAATTCCATTCAAATTTGTCAAATAATCATTTTTTATCTATTTTAAATTTTACTTGCAAAGGTAATGGTCAAGATATCTTATCGGAATTTATTTGTAAACTATGATTATCTAGTACATTTTTTCAAACTAGTATTTTTGTAGAAGCATGAGCTTTATTGTTTATTCAATTTGCACTAGACTCAATATTATATATTCAGTTTTTTATAAAAGTATGGCTGACTCTTTTTCCAATAGCAGTAGATCAGTCGCCAAAGTTTCGTTTTATATCTCATTTTATATCTCATTTTGTTACTGCTTCAAAATTCACAGTGACAGGAGCTGTTGTTGTAAGTCCTTCTGTTTTTATGTACATTCACAAATAGTTTTGACTATCTTCACATGCATCTCATACTCCATTATTATTGCTATCTTTTTGATCTGGATTTGGAATAAATAAACAATTGTCCATTCAGTCATCTCGTTTTGAAATTACTATTCTTCATAAGTCATCCACAATTCATATTGGATTTAATATTCAATCACCATCTATATCTTCATCACATACATCACCAATGCCATCTCAATCTGTATCTTTTTGGCTAGGATTATAATGATTTGGACAATTATCATTTAAATTATCCATAGGATCACAATCATAGTTGTGTTCAAATGAACAATCAATTATTTTAAATAAATTATATAAAGTTTCCAAAACATACTTTCCCTCTACCAATTCATGTACTTCTCAATCTTCAAATTTTTCGTGTTCTACAATATTGTTGTCATACAATATATTTAGTTCAGAAACTGGCCAATATCATTGTTTAATTTCTCCAAAGCTTTGCATACCACATTTTTCCAAATTGAACATACAGTACTTCATATATGATTGAATAGAGTTTTCGTTGGGTAATATACCAGACATATTTTCATTAGCGTATTTGTTTATTATTTTTTTATCATCTTCATTTAGATTCTCTTCTGGATAAGATCAAGGATTCAATCCTTGCATCCAAGTTTGTATTTCTACCCAGTTAGTTAAGTAATTCTTATATACATATTGATCTGCTATATTCAAAACAACCTGTAAAAACTCTCAAATAGTTGTATTTCTGTTTCCACAAAACTTTCAATCACAGATTGGACTTATTCATTCGGGATATCATCTCATCCATACATTTTCTCATACATATGCTACACAATAATAATAAATTTTACCATTATATATTCATCATTTATATCAAATATCACCAAAGTCTTTTCAGGGAAGAGTAGTGAAGTCATTCCATCGTGGATTAATATATTTATCAATCATCCATTGAGGAGTGTTTACACAATCTTCACAGTTTACTGCGTTCAAAAGCCTTGTTAATTCATATCTAGATATTTGATCGCTTTCTATTATCTCATCTACTGGGATACCAGTTTGTCTAAGGTTATCCAAAAATCATTCATAGTTACCTAAACTTATTCCAAAAATAGAAAAACTAATGAATAATATAAAAATTCATTTCCAGGTTTTTTTAAGTTTCATTTTTCATAAAAGGTTTTTTATCATTAGCTTTTCAATGATATAAAAAGCTAATATAATTATATTCAAAAGTTGATTTTTTATCCAAAAATTTGATTTTGATTGGTTTTATAGATTGACTTTAGTTATTTTTTATATTCAATCTTGATTCCTACATCTAATTCTCAATTTTCACTGTAAGCTCATTTTATTTGATCTAGTTTAATTTCATCATAGCTATCAATTTCTGGTGCATGAAGCCATGGACGAACAATAATTGTTGGATTTTCTTCAGTACCTTTAAATCAAGTTATGAATCATATTTTTTCTTTTTGTTGTAGGGGACGCTCGCGAGCGTCCCTTACTTCCAATATTTTTTTTAACTTTGAAAATCTTTCGTGTATAATTTTTCAGTCTACTTTATTTTCTAATTTGCTAGATTCGGCCAGTGGCTCGTCATGATATTCAAACAATGCTACATTATCAAAATTTGAATCTTCAACAAAACTGCAAAGCTCTTCAAAATTTTCTTGTGTTTCTCATGGAAATCATACAATTATATTTGTTCTAACAAATTTAGTTTCAAAGTTTTTGTCTATAAAATCTAGTAATCTATAAATATGTTTTTGGTCATAAAATCTCCCCATATTTTTTAAAACATTTGTGCTAATATGCTGTAATGGTATATCAAAATATGGTATAAATTTTTCAAATTCTTTCAATTTTTCTAGCTGTTTCAAAGTCAAAACATCTGGATATAGATAGAGTATTCTATACATAAAATTTCAATCAATTTTTTCTATCTTTTCCAATAATTCAAATAGCATCGATTTACCATAAAGATCTATACCATATATATTTGTATCTTGAGCAATTAATATAATTTCTTCTATTCATACTTTTAGCATATTTTCTATTTCTTCAATTATTTCTTCTATTGGTAGTGATTTCTGCTTTCATCTAATTTTTGGTATAATACAAAAGCTACAATTATTGTTGCATCATTCAGCAATTTTTAAGTATTCAAATCAATATTCTGCGTTGGTATAGGCTCTTATTCACTTATAAATTGGACTTTCTCAAAATATTTTAGAGTCATATCATTTTACTAATCTTTCTAGTGATATTTCGTTCCAATCATCCCAAGATAGTAGATGTATATTTTTATTTTGTAATAGTTTTTTTCGTTCTTTCATTTCTTTTTTATTTATTTTTGTCTTGTCTAGATTTTGAAAATAATATAATCCACAACCAAGTAAATATACGACTTTATCTTCATTTATTAATTTGTTGATTGTCTCAAGCATCTCATATCTACCACTAGATATAAATCCACACGTATTTAAAAAAACATATTTTACGCTATTGTCGTAAGGTTCAGTGGAGTAGTTGATTTCGTAATTTGGATTGTTTCCAGCTAATCAAAAAATATTTCATAGGAGAAATTGTGTATCTACTAAGTTTTTGCTACAACCAAGATTTATAAATGAAAAATTAAATTTTATCAAAATACAATTAAAAATGTCTAAAATATAAAGATTAATCTAAAGATATAATAAATAAAATCAAAATAAAAAACTGGATTTCTGTTAATCCAGTTTTTAAAAAGATTTTGATTTTTTTATTTTTTCAACATTCATAGTTGTTCTGCCAATATGTATAGTGCAGATATTCCAACTAGAGAGTAAACTATACGACTTATTATAGTCATATCTCCAAATATAGCTGCTACCAAGTCAAAATTTAAAAATCAAACTAATCATCGATTCAATCATCATACAACAATTAAAATCAATCATAATGTATAAATTCAGTTTTTTTTCATTTTATCAGTTATTAAATAGTTAAAGTTCTCTTAACGAGAATAATTCTATTTATTTTTGTTCAAAATGCAAGTTTTTCAATTGTTTGAGTTTTAATATGGGCTTTACTTTTTTGTTATTATCTTTATTGTTTTTTTTAACAAAAACAAAAAACTATTTTTTATGAAAAAATTAACATTATTATTTTTTTTTATGATAATATTTTTGACTTCTTCAAGTGCTCAAATTTGTCATATCATTGTTTATGTAGGAGGGGGAGAAGTTATTTCTATGCCCCATTCAAATGACACAACAGAATTTACAATTACAATTGATGATTTGGTTGTGTTAGATTTTTGTCTTTATAATTATAGTATGCTTATTGAAAGCGAGGGTATGCTTTTCAAAAGTTCTAATAATGAATTACCTAAAAGTGATTCAATAATTATAAAAGATGATACTTTCTTAAAAATAATTTATCCCGAAACGGGTAATTTATTTTTATTAGAGATAGATCTAGGAAGAAACGGTTGGAATATAATAAATCCAACTGTTGAGGAGTTTGAAAATTTTTGAAAAAACCGGGGATTCCCCGGTTTTTTTTAATTTTATTTTGATATTTTTTTTTCAAGTTTTTCTACAATTCTGCTATAAGTTTCTTTCATAAATTCTTTGTCCTCTATTGAGAGTAAATCATTTAATCATCATATTGGTCTTTCCATATTTCTTCGTAATGTCACCTTTTGATTTAGTCAGTGTAATTCTAATTTTAACAAATCAATATCTTTTTTCCTAATTCTTTTTTGTCTTTCAATTTGAATTCTTTTATTTTGCAAAACATCTTTGTTTTCATTTAGCGTTAATTGTAATTCTTTTTCTATATTAACTCAAGTTTTTTTATCTTTCATTTCAACTATTAAGTCTACTTTGTGTTTTTGGTCCTCTCAAACACTTGCTTTCTTTACTTTTATATCATATTTTTCATCTATATTTGCAAAATTTCTAAAAGACCATTCTACCAATTTTTCTGCTAATATTCATGTTCTATTTTCATAACCACTTTCTCATATTTGTTTTTCATAATCTTTAAATCCATACATTACAATCTCCTGATAATCTCTATATTTTGACAATATGTTTTTTAATAAAGCTAATTTTATAAATTTTTGTACCGAGAAAAACTCTTTTCACATACTATTCAAACTTTCTTTATCTATTTTTGGGTATCAAGATTCTATCCCAAAACTTTCTAGGTCATTCAAAAGTTCATTGATTGAAAAGTAGTTCCTATTTCAATTTTTATCTTGTTCATAAAAACACTGTACATTAAATTTATCTCATTTTCAGTGGAATTGAGATTTCTCTAGAAATATGGTTCTAGATTTTGTGTTTTCTATATTTCTGTTGTCTAATAATTTTAATGTTTGAAATATTTTGTCTAATTCTTTTTTTTCTTTTGGTCATCTATTTTTTATATTCAACAATTGTTGTTTTCTTAAAATTATCTTCTTTATTGGTGTATCAAGCAAATTGTTTTCAGATATTTTTTCAAAATTTCATATATATTCTTCATCAAACTCATGTTTTTTAAACATTTTCTCTGTATCTTTTCTGACTTTTTTGTAATCAAAATTTGTGTCAATATCTCAGTTGTTTTCTTTTATCAAATCAAAGTATTCTTTTTCGACATCCTTAATTAAATTTGGATCTACAAATTTTATTTCCTCTTGAGAAAATCATTTTATTAATCTTTTCACTGTGTCTTCTTTAAGATTTTGAATCTTTTTAACTATATCAGACTCTTTTCATTCATTATATTCGATGAAATTTTGTATATTATTTTTTTTCACAGTATGTCTAAATCACATATAATTTGATAAAATTTAAACTAACAATATTATATGTATTTAAATCTTATATGTCAAAATTTGATACACATATAATTTATAAAATTATATTTTCTTGATACCAAAACATTTTTTAATATGATAAACAATACTTATTTTAAAAAAATAAAAACTTTATGCCAAATCCTAAGCATTCAAATATCAAAGATTTTTTACAAAAAAAAGACAATAAAGTCTTACCTTTTATTGATCATCTTTTGTGAAAATTAGATGAGCACATAAACAAAAATGGGAGAATTCTGCTTTTGACTTTGACCAAAAAATCTAGTGAAGAAATTACCAATTATTTAGTATCTAAATGATACAAAGCATACTATCTTCATAGTGAGATTGCTACTATGGATCGTTGGGATATTATTACCAAGTTGAAAACTTGAGAAATAGATATTATAGTATGAGTAAATCTTTTGAGAGAAGGTATAGATCTTCCTGAGGTTTCACTACTTGCAATTCTTGACGCGGATAAAGAATGATTTCTTCGTTCAACCACATCACTTATCCAAATCATTGGGCGTGCATCTAGAAATCCAGATTCAGAAGTGATTCTTTATGCTGATCAATTTACAGAATCAATGATTAAGTCTATGCGAGAAACATATCGTCGTAGAGAAATTCAAAAGAATTTTAATCAAAAGCATTGAATAAATCCAAAGAAAGCAACATCAAATATCAAACAGCTTGATTCAGTAAGAACAGATCAAAATCTAAATCAACAATTTTCTGCTATTACAAAATGAAAAACAAAGAGGTTAAAAAAGATGACTAAAAAAGAAAAAGAACTTATTTCTAAAGATCTCAAAAAACAAATGGATTTGGCTATAAAAGAGCGAAGATTTGAAGATGCAACAATTATTCGTGATCAAATTAAAGAACTAAGTTGAGACTAATTTAACACAAGTCAATTGTTTTTGTTTATTTTTTCTGTTTTGGTTATTCAAAAACTTGATATTAAAAAGGTTTTGGTTATTTATTAGTTTAATATCCGACTTTTAGTATTTAAAGTTTTTTACTATGAAAAATTTTTTAAGAGCGATTCCTAAATTAAAGCTATTTTTAGGAATGTTTTTTAGTTTATTTATGATATCTTTTGTTTTTTGATATACAAATCTTTCTGTGTGAGATGTT
>DATFJH010000134.1:0-6138 GCA_035269265.1 Candidatus Absconditabacterales bacterium | reverse complement strand
AGAAGTCGTAGAGTTTACTGCACCATTATTGCCAAATGATAAACCAAGATATTTGATGTGAGTATGAACTCCTGAAGATTTATTACACGCTATAGAGCATGGAGTGGATATGTTTGACTGTGTTTTGGCTACAAGACTTGGTAGACATGGGATAGCATTCTCTGACAATGGTAATGTGAATTTGAAAAATGCCAAATTCAAAGAGGATTTTAGTCCTTTGGATAATACTGCTGATTGATTAAAAAATTATAGCAAATCCTATATAAATCATTTATTGAAAGAGTGAGAAATGTTGTGAGGAATTATTTTGTCTCTTCACAATATTTTGTATCTGCATAAGATTTTGGAGGAGTGGAAGGAGAAATTTTTGGAAGAATAATTTCTTGTGTGTATTGAGATTATGTTTTTTTAATTTTCATTTTTTTTAAATTTAAAAAAAATTTAAAAATTTGATATTGAATAAATCTAAATTTCTAAAGATTTTGATTGTACAATAGATCAAATCTAAAAAAATAATTTTATATTTGTTAGATATAGACTATTGTTTTAGAGTAGTAACAAAAAAGTTCTCAAAAATTTGACAAATTAGGGGGGGGGAGTATAATTAAGTAATTTAATTTTATATTTATTATTTTTAATAAAATGACACCTCCAATTGAATTTGACCTTTCTATAGATTCTGTAGATGATGCCAAAAGAATAACAGGTAAATTAACAGAAAACGAAAGGGAATATCTTTTAGATGCTTTACAATCTAGTGCTAGTGCTTGAGAAAATAGTTCACAATGAAAAGAATCAAATGAATCTTCTGTACAAGATTCTTCTGAGAATATAGAAGAAGGTAGAGTTATGACAGATTTTATAGATATTCCTAACTCTAATAAATATTCTTTATTTAGTAAAGATGGAGATTTATACAAAATAATATTAGATAGAGAGATATATGATATTGTTTTTGATTATGTTGATAATATGCAATATCCTATTGCAAAAGATAGTACTAAAAACGAGATATTGAAATATATTTGGAATGTTTTTATTAGTGAATTAAGAGATTCTTATAAAGAAAAAGGTTATTTGCATTCTGCTGTTTGATTTTCTGCATGTAAAAGAAAAATTAATGAGTTACCAGAAGATAGTAATGGTTTTAATAAAAAATTAAAATTAGCTTTAAAATATGGTAATGATGAAGATAATACATTAAAGTTGTTGTTAAATTGAAGAGATAAAATAAAGGATTTTATAATAAAAAAGAGAAAAGAAAGAAGGGATTCATGATCTATAAAAGATAATATTTTAAAAAAACTTTTTTATTTAAACAGTATAGTTTGTGAAATGCCTGAAATCAATAAAAAGGAATTGGAAATGTTGGAATGATCAGATAAAGAAAAAGCAAACTTATTATACACAAATCTACTTCACAATAATTTAAACAGACATATGGATATATTATTGGATTATATAAAATCTCAAGAAAATTATAAAGAAAATTTACAATTAAATTATGCTGATGAATTATGAGTTCCTAAAGATTTTCAATTTGATATTAAGAAAGATATAGAATTGGATTGAAAAGAAATAAAAATTTTAGCTCAATGATTTTTTAAATATAAAAAAGAAATAGACGCTTTTAAATGAACTGATTTATCTATGCATAGTAAGGGGAAATATATAGTTGGAGAAAAGGATGGTAAAAAATATTTTATTTATGATACTGGTATTTCAGAACATAGATTTATAGCTGAGAAATATGGTATAGATAAGGTTTTATGATGATGATGGCTTATTTTGGAAAAAGATGGTATAGAAGTTAAGGATAAAAGTAAGTTTTATGGTGAAGATCCTTATCAAGAATCTGGGTTTACAAAAAGAGTGTTTGAAAATCTGTTAAATAAATAATATTTATATTTAATTATAATAAAAACATTAATTCTTTTTGTGAATTGGTGTTTTTTATTTTATCTGAAATTTAAATTCAATACTTTTGGTAGTATTATTTTCATTAATCAACATTTTGTAATATAGTCCATTTGAAAATGGAGTGGTAAATTCTTTGTATTCTTGTTGTTCTCCATTAATTTCTGTGATGTCGAAATTTGGTGGTAAATAAACTGTAGCTTTAGTTTCCATCCATTTTTCATAGACATTGTCTTCGTATTTAGCAGGTTTCATGGCTAAGATTCAGAGTTCTCTACTAGTCATTTCTATCTCATATTTTTCTTGAAGATCTCGAATAAAGTCCTTGTAGTAGTTTGGTACATTGAGAGTATAATAGATTTTCATAGTGTATTCTCAGCTTGATAATTTTTGGATATCTACAATATCGTTGTCTGTATCGATAATGATTTTTCATTTATTGTTTGTTATTTGAATGTTCTTTTCTACAAAATTGTCTACTTTGTTGTAAGATGTGTTTGTATCTCGAGCATATATGTTTCAAGTATTGTAAATTGTTTTTAGCTTGTTGTTTAATAGTATATTTTGTAGCTCATCTGATACGTTTGATAGATATATATTGATAAATCTTTTTTCTATAATTTCATCAAAATTATTTACTATTTTTTGGAAGATTTCAAATTGATGTTCTTGGAAATATTTGGTTACTTCTTCGATATATGTTTCTTTTTTGTTTCCGCGATATTCTCACCTAATGATGTCTACGTTGGCATTTTGAAACTGTCGTTCTCGAGCTTTTTCTGTGAAGGATGGTATTAGATATTCAATCAAGTCTGATCTAATAAAAATTACTCATTTGATATTTTTGTGTAATAATTTTTCGTACAGTCATGGTTCCATTGTTTTTTGTACTTTTCGCATAACATAATCTTCATTGAACATCTTTTCGTATAATCGTTTTAGATTGCTTCCATCTATATCTGAAAATCCAAATTTATTTCATGCAATGAATCAAATTTCTCTGTCTGGTAAAAACGCAGAAGTTCGATCTGGAGCTTGTAGACGTGTGTAATGTGCAATATAGTCAGGATAATAGGCATCTACTATTTCCAAATTTTCTAATCTTCCATCTTTAACAGTAATGAAGGCAAAAGATCCAAAAAATCATCCATTTGGTCTTTTTTCGTTTGTGTTTTGTAATATTACAAGATAATTGTATTCTCAGTTTTTACCCAATAGTTCTGAAACTTCCGTCCAATTTTTTTCTATTTCTCATAATAAACCAATAAATTTTTCATATTTTTGAAATCATAAATTTTTTAGATAATTTTGATTTTTTTTGATATAATTTAGTGTATTTAATATTTCTGTTTCTTTTGTTTTTAGTATATTTTCTCAATTAATATAACTTTGAGTTATATCATCTATCTTTAAAAACATTTTAGATACATCGTCATCTATATTTCGAAAATAGAAAGCAACTTGTTGTAGATCTTCTTTGAAAATATCTAATTTATCTTTTCCAAAGATAATATTTGTTACATTTGAATAGAACGCAAATATTGTAAAGCAAAAAATTAGTAGAACAACAAAAACTATATTAGAGTGTTTCCAATAATATTTTCGATTTTTTTCTGTGTTTTTTGTGATTCAGAACTTCACTTTGTTACGTTAGTTACAAGTAAAAAGTGATAAGTTGAAGGTTTTTTGGTTTTATTTTGACCTGTGACTTACAACTTTTCACTTATTTGTATACATTCTTGATTTTAAAACAATATATTCTAATTGATAATTGATGATGGATAATTATTAATTATTTATTGTAAAAGATGATCTTTTTTGTTGTAGGGAATAACGCAGTACTGCGTTACGACTGTTTCTTACGAAAGTGGATGTTGTATTTATTTTAGTTTAAATTTTAATGCAGATTACAAATATAATTTTACTGTTTGTTTTGGGAGCTATTTTTGGTTCTTTTTGAGGAGTGCTTATAAGCAGAAAATGGGATAAAGAATGAATTAAATCTATCTTTTTTGGTCGTTCTAAATGTACTAATTGTAATAAAACTTTGTGATTTTTTGAGTTATTTCCTATTTTGAGTTTCTTTTTTCAAAAAGGAAAATGTAAAAAATGTGGTAAAAAAATGTCTAATTTTTATTGGATATTAGAATTGTTGTCTGGATTGATTTTTGTGGCTACTTATGTGCTTATACCATATACATCTATTTTTGAGTTAATATTTTGGTTGATAGTTAATTGGTGATTTTTGTTGTTGTTAATTTTTGATATACAAAGACATGAATTACACATACCTATTTGGATTTTTGTTTCTATACTTGCTTTAGTTTTTGCTTGATTTAGCCTTGATATTACTATTTTTCTAGAAACAACAATACTTTATGTTATTATTTTTTTTCTGATATATTTATTTTCAAAGTATTATATGAGAATAAGATTTAGAAAAAAAGAAGAATGATTTTGACAAGGTGATGTATATTTGTCTTTGACAATTTGAGCTTTATCTTGATTTGTTTTTTATTATAACTCTGTTCAGTTTGGTGTGACAAATTTGATAGATATGTTGTTGATTTATGTTATATTGAGTAGTGTTATTTGATTGATATATGCGTTGGTAAATAGATTTTTATTTTCATGACACAAACAGATAATACCATTTTTGCCATCTATGATATTGGCTTTTTGGATATTGTTGTTGTATTGAGATATATTTATAAATATTTTTAAATAAATGATAGATAGAATTATAAAAAATAAAGTAAAAGTAAGGACTTTAATATTTGTGTTTTTAACTTTTTTGGCTTATGGGTTTACAATATTTTATCTTTTTGGCCTTCATGATATTTTTGCTTCTATAGTTTGTGTTTTTTTCTTGTTTGTTTTTTTTCACTTTATGTCATTGGATATAAAAAAAATTAAAACTAAGTATATTATATTAATACTTTTGTCTTTGACAATTTTGGATGTGACTGTTTTGCTATTATCTAATTGGGAAATAAATATTTGGCTTATATTGTCTATTATTGCATTAAATTCATCTTTATTTGCATTGTTTACTTCTTTAAAAGTTGTACAGTTTAGTAGTATATCTTATTTTCTTAGGTGATGATATATTTTCACTTTGTTGATTACGGCTACCTACAGTATTGCACTTGTTTGAATGTTTCAAAGATTTCCTTTGACTTGTGATTGACTGCAAGAAGCATCAAATAAATTAATAGATTTTGTAGAAAAACCATTTGTTGTTTCTGTAGAAAAGATAGATGATTGGACTAATTTGGAAGAATGAACAGTTTTTGATTTGGATAAAAAATTAGATGATGATATGGTGGAAAATGCTTTAAATAAATTTAAAAATACAGAAATTAAAATAGACAATTCTGAAAATAATTTTTCTAAGATTGTTTATCAGTTTAATGAATGGAAGAATAACTCTGTAGAACAAATAATGTCTCAACAAGAAAACTACAATATTTCAATGTGTGATATGCTTTTAGAAGAAATAAACGCCAAATATAATTTGAAAGAGTTTTCTCTTTCTGTAATAATTCTTATTTATTTATTGTTGTTTGGATTTGTGAGGGTGGCAATATTTGTAATGAGTTTTATTTGATTTTTGGTATTTAAAATCTTATACTGGTCTCATCTCTATAAGATAAAAAAAGTGAAAAAAGAAGTAGATGAAATTAAATAAAAATTAAAATAAAATGTTATGAAAAGTTCAAGATTGTTTTTGTTCTTCTCAAAATTAAAAGCTTTATACAAAGAGTTGATAGTTATATTATCAACAACTCATAAAACATTATTGGAGGTTTTGTTTTGGATTTTCCTTGTTTTTATTGCTGTTATTGTATATGTAATTTATAACAGTTTTGATATTCAAGGTTTATTTATAATGATAATGTTTTGTGTGTTTGAGTTCATTATTGTTTCTGCTTTATTTTTTGAGAATGAAGGTGACTGATAATATCAGTTGCCTTTTTTTCTTGAGAAAAAATTTGATTATCTTATAGTAGTTTTTGTTTACTTTGTATAATTTATGATGATAAAATTTTTGTTGCATGGATGAGTGACTAGTCCTAGGACAGAAAAAAATAAGAAATTTTTTCAGCATGTCGTTAAAGAAGGTGGCAATAAAGTTTTAATATTTCCTTTTGCTCAGAAAAATAGAGATTATGATTTGCAGTTTGAATTGGATAGTCAAAAATTTATCGATAACAATCC
>DATFJH010000133.1:0-18063 GCA_035269265.1 Candidatus Absconditabacterales bacterium | reverse complement strand
TTTTTATATTTGATGTTGGTTTTTTTATAGATAAGTTTTGTTGATATTTTCATATTGTTCATTGTCAGTCTATGTAGTAATATATATCAGCAAATCATGTATTTGATTCAAAGTAGTATTTTAGATTCGGTAGTCTTTGGTCGCTTTCGTCTTTTATATCTCAAGTTATATAGAAAACAATTCCTGTATGATATCATCAAGCTCATATTTCTTCTGATAAGTCTCATGTATAACAGGTCAAATTGGTGCAAAATCAAGATCAAATTATAGCATATTGATCGTGTATATTATAAGTACCCTCTTTAAAGAAGATTGTTGATTGGTTGTTTATATTTTCATTAAATATAGCATTTCAATTTGTTGTTGTATTTATACCAGGTTTAATATATTCGTCGTCATCATCGTATACCAATATTTTTCGTTTTATAGAAATCCCTGTATCTTGTACTATATTGTTGAATTGATTTTCTTTATAAAATACTCCTGATATGTTATAAGAAGATCTGAAAAAGTTATTTATTTTATTGTCTTCTGTTTGATATGGATTATTAGACACATCCACTGTTAATCCTATATTTAATATTTTTTTATAATTTATGTTTCCATTTATTTCTTGTGTTCTAGAATTTAATTCTCGTGATAATCAATTATTGCTTTTTGTATATTTCCCAAAATCTCCACTAAATGTGTCACTTAGTTCTCATCGACTACCAGTTCATATAAATCCACCACTTCATACAAATCAAGGTTCTTTATATTTAGCTACTAGTAATCATCTTTCTAGTGACGACACGGCTGCATAGTAACTATTTTTATAGTTTTCTAGATCTCAGTAGTTTTGTTGAAAAGAAAAAACTCATAAATATATATTTCAAAGTATTCATGTAGCTACTACAAGTATTACTATAACAATTAATAAAAACAGTTGACTTAGAAGTTATGGGTTAAAAGTTACAAGTTACAAGTTATTTTTAATTATATATGTTTGGTCATCAACATTTTGGACAATAGCTGTAGTTGTGAGGATAATAAGTATTGCACTCTTTACACTTTATTTTTAATTTTTCTCAGCATTGTATACAACATTCATGTTCTTTTGCGTTTAGAGTTTTACAATTTTGACATATTGTAGTAGTAGATATAAATGCTTCTCTCCAAGGCATTTTATCTTTTTTGTATCAAATTGGTTTTATTATATGATAAATTGGTAGTCCTATTATAGGAGTTAGAAAAGTTACCAACAATATTGATATTATTTGTACAGTGTGATTGTTTGTTCTGGCAGAAATATCTTTGGCTACTCGTATTATGCTAACTATCCAAAAGAATATAGCTACAATAATTATTGTAGTTCAGATAGTTTCTAGGGATCAAAAATTACTTAAATCTAGTGTGTTTGTTTCCATAAATCAAAGTTACCATCTAAAATTATTCTATAATTCTTCTCAATGTCTTTATCATTTTTCAATATTCTTTTGTATGTTTGTTTAGCATTCATATCTGTCATGGATTGTTTACTTCTCGAGTTATTTTAACTATTTTTCTATCTGATTTTTCATCATCTTTTATTGAGAAGTTTTTTACTTCAATGTTTAATTTATCAAATAATCACAACAATTCAATTAAATTTAATTTTAAGTCAACACTTACAATTGATGTTACCTTGTATATATTTTTTTCTTGTCATTGTCGATGAGCTTCAAGTAGTTTTCATGGTGATATAGTTTTCATTGATCTACATCTTAAATTGTGGATTTTAATTCAATTTTTTCATGTTTTTGCTATTATTTTTTCAGGATAGCTTGGGTTACACTCTGGACATAAATGATAGTTTAATATTTTGTCTTCATCAATTATTATATTTATTGTTTTATTTTTTTCTTTTTCTTTTGGTTTGTGGCTACTAGCTTTTTTAAAATGTTTTTTATATGTTTCAGGGTAGGCGCTTTTGATTATGTTGTTATATATTGATTTTTGTTCAATAGCGTCTATTAATTTACCTTCTAGTTCTTTTTTACCATAAATTTTGTTTATTTTATTTTCATTTGAATTTATACTAATTATTCAAATTTCTTTTAATTTTTTGTTTAGTGTGTTTGTTGACAATTCTAATAGCTCATTTCTTTTTTCTTGTTTTGTAAATTTTAATATTTTGTTTTTTGCACTAGGTGTTTTTACTATAGATGCTCGATGTTTGTTGGCTGTGTATTTATATCTAAATGTATTGATTCTAACAATATCTCATGTGTTTGGTACGTGAGTGATTGGTACTATTTCTCAATTTACTATAGCATTTTTAAATCTTAATCAAATTTCTGTATGTACATGAAATGCAAAATCTAAAACAGTACTTCATTTTGGTACTTCTATAATGTCTCATTTGGGTGTGTATATAAAAGTTTCTTTGTTTAATATTTCTATATCTAGTTTGTCTTTAAATTGATCTTTTGATTCACTTTCTGTATATGCATTTACCAATTTTTGTAATTTTTCCATCCATTCTGCTTGTTTTTTGCTTATTTGTTTTGGAGAAGATCTATCACTATAAGCATAATGTGCGGCAACTCAATATTCAGCTATGTCATCCATTTCGTTTGTTCTTATTTGTATTTCTATAGGGAATCTAAACATACCTAAAATTGTAGTATGTATGCTTTTGTAACCATTAAATTTTGGTACAGCTATATAGTCTTTAATTTTTTTTATCAGAGGTGTATAGTGTTTGTGTATTATTCAAAGTGTTTGATAGCAGTTTGGAATATTGTTTGTAATAACTCTAAAAGCTAAAAGATCCATTACGCTTGATATGTCTTTTGTTTTGTATCTTTGCTCCATTTTTTCTCGTATTCTATATGGACTTTTAATTCTGCCCTTTACCTGAAATTCTTCTAAACCTTCTTTTTGTAATAATTTTCATATAGTTTCTGTTCATCTTTTGATATATTTTTCTGACATTGAAAAATTTTTTTTTAGATGACCAGTTATTTTTTTGAACATATCTGGTGTTAGAACCTTGAAACATGCATTTTCTAATGTAACTTGATAATGATACAATCAAAGTCTTTTTGCAATTGGAACATATATTTTCATTGTTTCATTTGCAATATTTGTTTTTTTGCTTTTTTCTGGATGAAACTGCAAAGTTTGCATATTGTGTATGCGATCTGCAAGTTTTATAAAAATAACTCTTAGATCTTTTGCCATTGCTAGAAATGTTTTTTTTATTGTTTCTAAGTGTCTATCTTCTCATTTATATTTAATTTTAGAAACTTTTACTAATCAATTGCACAAGTTACAAACTTCTTCTCAAAATTCAATTTTTATTTCTTCTTCTGTTATAGGTGTATCTTCTATTACATCGTGTAGTAAACAAGTTTGTATTGATTCTATATCTGGTTTTAAATCCATTAGTATTATGGTCGCCCTTATTGGGTGCATAATATATGGTTCTCATGACAATCTTTTTTCTCATTTATGTGCTTTGTCAGCAAATTCATAAGCTTTTTTTATGGGTTCAATACATTTATTTCATAGATATTTTTTTGCTTTATGAATGACTTCATCCACAAGATCTTGTGGCTTTATACTTAAATCAACTTTGTAGTCTAAAAAATTATCTAATTTGTTTATATCCAAAACGTGTTTTATTTTTTATTAATAAAAATTTCAACTTCTTCACTTATGTAATCTATATGAAAAATAGTATTTTTTTCAAATTAAAGTTGAAAAAAAATATTTTATACATATATAATAAATATACTATTTACTTGGGATTCAATATGTTAAACTTGGATGATATAGTAAAAAAATATTTAAATGAATTAAAAAAAGTTTATTTGGACTTTGATGAGAATTTTGATAAAATAAAAAAAGCTGTAGATATAGCTAAAATTGCTCATGAGTGACAGTTTAGAAAATACTCAGGAAAACCTTTTATAGCACATCCACTTAGGGTTGCTATAATGGTTGCTTCCAAATGCAATGATTTGTCCTTGATTTTGGCCGCAATACTTCATGATACTGTAGAAGATTCGCCAAAAAAAGTTTCTATGAAAAGTATATATGAAAATTTTTGAGATGATGTTTGATATTTGGTGGATTCAGTTACAGATAATATTATGTTTTTTTACAAAAATCCTAAGAAAAAATTTAAAAATAAAACAGAAAAAATTCTTTGTTGATCTGTTAAAGATGCTAGATGTGCATTTTTGAAACTTATTGATAGAGAACACAACAATAAAACATTAATATGACTAAAAACAGACAAACAGATTAGAAAATCTTTTGAAACTCAAGCATTATACAATCCACTAAGGGAAATACTTAGAATGGACGCAGAAGATTTTGATGTAAAAGATATGGATTCTTTGCTTTCTAATTATATGAAAAATAATAAAATTAAAAATGTTGATGATTTAAAATCAAATTTATATAATATTACTTTTTATGATATAGATAGTAATAATTTTGATTTATTTTATAGTAGTAGTAATAGCATTGTTTGGGAGATTAGTAGCAAAAAAATGTTTGAAGATTTAATTAAAAATGAGTCATTTGATAATAAAATAGAAATTATATCTTTAAAGCAAGATGTAGATTGAAATTTTAGTTGTTTGTTTAAATATAAAGGATGACAAGTATTTAGTGATCATTTTAAAGTAAGGATATCTAGTTTTAAATATTAATTTTTAAAAAATGTATAACCAAAACATACATGCATTGGTTTCAGATTTAGAATTGGAAAAGTGACTTATAGACAATCTAAAAGATAGAAGGATGTTTCAGAAATATTTATATTTGTGAGATTCTGCGGTTGATTATTATAAGGCTTATTCTGATGGACAAATAGATCCAAATGCTGTTAGTCATTTTGATTTTATTTGAAAACATATGAATAAAAATAAAAGGTTGGCTATTATAAGTTTGGGTTGTGGAGATGCATCTCAAGAAAAGGAACTGTTGGTTGAGCTAAAAAAGAGCTGATTTGATTTTACTTATTTTTGAGTTGATATTTCTCGTAAAATGTTAAATTTGGCTATAAAAAATTTGGAAGATCTTGATATAGAAAAGCGTTTTGTTTTGGCAGATACTATGAGTGAACACTTTAGACAAGAAATATCTGGGATGACAAAAAATTATGATTCTAGGTTTTTTTGTTTTTTATGAAGGACTTTTTGTAATACAAACCAAACAAACTCTACTGATAGTTTTTATAATTTATTAAACAAAGAAGATTACCTTTGGTTTGATGTTTATACGCGTGATAATGATGATTCTCAAACTAATTTAAAAATATTTAATAGATATAATGAATACATATTAAATCCTGAAAATAAGAAAAAAATTAATTTTCAGTTTAGTGTTTTAAAGTGATTGTGAGTAAAACAATCGGATGGTAAATTTGTATTAGAAATGAAAAAAGAACCATCTATTGGTACTTTGGTTTTTTCGTTTTCTTATTTATTTTCAAAAAAAGTTATTATTTCATTTAGAAATGAGAAAGTTCATATATTACCATGAGAATCTGTAGAATTGTATGATATACGTAATTATTATGCTCCTAAATTGTTGGATTTTTTTAAGCAACATGATTTTAAAAAAGTTGATCATTTTAGCAAATCTTATCTTTGAGATTGGTTAAAACATTCTCAATTCTTATTTAAAAAATAAAGGTATTTTTTATGGAAAAAAATATATATAGTTTAATTTTGGATGCTGATTTGAATGAAGATTTTGTTGAATCATTCAAAATTAGAAATATAGATCAAAAATTTTTGTATTTGGATGAATGAGCAGAGTTGTATTATGAAGAAAAAAAGACAGATTTTTTATATGATTATTATGGTGTTAACAAAAAAATATTAAATCATTTAAAGATAGAAGATTATTTTACTTCTAAAAAAAATTTATATGTTAGTTTGTGTTGCTGAAAATCATATATAGAAGAGGTGATTTTTAATAGACTTTTAGATAAAGATATAAAATTTGAATATTATGGAGTTGATTCTTCTAGGTCTATGATAAGTATGTCAGTTGATACTTTAAGAAATATGAAATTAAAACAAAAATATATATTGGCGGATTTTTTTTCTAGGGATTTTAGAAATGAGATTTTACGTTTATCTAAACCTTATGGTTCTAGGTTATATTCTATATTCAACAATACTTTTGGTAACTTGAATCAGACAAGGGTAGTCAACAATTTAAATAATATTTTAAGAGTGTGAGACAAAATCTGGATAGATGTACGCATGAGAGATGGTTTGTCTGTTTCTGACAATTTAGAATTGTTTAATAAATATTGTAGTTCTTTGGAATCAGAATCTAGACAAAGGTTTTTTGATAATGTATTTTCAAAATTTGGTATACCAAAAGAAAATTATTCTTATTATATATCAACACGTAATGATGATGTTTTATGAGCTTTGGTTTTTGATTTTATAGCAAAATTTTCTAAAAAAACAAAGTTTAGTATGTATGGTAATGAGATTATAATATTGCCAAATGAAGATGTTAAGATAACGCACATATATACTTATGATTCAAAAAGGTTGATATCTTTTTTTAGGGAACATGGATTTAAAATTATAAAAAAATATGTAACCAAAAGTAGAGGACATTTCATTTTTGAAAAAGTTTAATCTTCAAAGAAGTTAGTTATTAATCCACAAATTTCTACTGAACCAGTGTTTTGTCAGATATATTCGACTCTGCTACAAAAACGAAATTCAAAAGCTCATGGTCAATTAGAATATTGTTCTCATGTTCATTTACATTCATATTCTAAACCTTGGGTTTCTCATCAATGAGATCGATTACCGCATGTGATTTTTATTCATCAGGTATGAGTATTATAATTTTTTTGATAAAGTCACTTTCATTCTATTATTCTAAAAAACTTTCCATATTTAGTTTGTTTTGGTTCTGTGTCTCAGTTTTGTAACCATTTTCATCAAGTTAAAATTAAGCCAAATCTTTGTTCTCAAGTATTTATTCCATCTAATATGTTTAGTGTTTCATTTATTCAACTAAGTAGTCTGTCTGATATTATATATGAAGAAACTGTCAATCGATCAGGACTTTCAGAAGAATCGTTACAACTTTGATTTGGGTTAACATTTAGTCGACAATAGTTTTTGTAATTTGGATGTTTTAATAAATTGCTATTTCTAGTTTGATAAACCATTTCTATTCATTCTTTGGCTAGTTGAGTAGCTATAACTTCTTGTTTTATTTGGTTTGTAACTGTTTTTGCTTTGCTTATTGCAACCACTATAGAAAGTAGTCATACTCATACTATAATAGTAATCATCAATATTTCCAACATTGTGAATGCTTTGATTTTTTTCATTTTTTATGTTTTTTAAAATTGAAAAGTCTTTTGTAATTCATATATACTTAATATTACTTATATTTCAAATTGTTTAATTTAATTTATGACACAAAGTTTGATAACATATATTTTTGTTTGAGTGATAGCACTTTTTGTAGTACTTTCTTTTGCTATAGGACTAGAAAAAATGATTAAAATAATTTTGTGAAATTATATACTTTGAGGTATATGTTTTGCAGCTTCTGCTTCTATTGATCTTGCAATAAATAGTTTGCAAAATGAATGATTTGCAAATTTTTTATCTAGTGGTCAATCTACTATAGTTTTGATACTTTATGCTTTGTTGTTGTTTTTGATATATCATAAGTCAAAAATTACGATAGATATACCATGAGATCAAATAATGCAAAAATCTTTATACTTATTGTTTGTTCCACTAACTGTATTAAGTATGGCTTTGACCTTGGAGATAATTTTGTTATGAACAAATATTTTGAATCAAGAATCTTTGTCTTTAGTTGTTTCTGGTTTTACCAACAATATTTATTTACAAGAGTTTATTATTAACACACCTTATTGGATATTAATTCATGGTTTAGCTACTATACTTATTACTAGTGAATTTAAAACAAAAATAAAAACTGACGTTTCTGATATGTCTGCTTTGTAAAAAAATGATCGTCATTATGAGGTTTACTCGGCAGAATTGCCGAGTTTATCTGGCAGGATTGCCGAGTTTACTTGTTAGAATTGCCTTGTTTATTCTGCAGAATTACTGGAATAGTGACTTGGAAATCTAATTAAGAAAAAAATATGAGATTATCACGATTCATTGCGTTCATCTTATAATGACAGGGTAGTGTTAAATTTGCAAAAATAAAAATTTCTCTTATAATTAATTTGATGTTTTATAAATATATCAAATATATTTTATGAAAGTACCGTTTCCTAAAAATATTAAAAAATGAATATTAGCTGGTATGACTTTAAATTTGGGTCCTATATCTCTTTCTATAGTTCAACTTTTGTTGGTAGCTTTGTGAGTTGGTATAGCGCTAGTTACGTTTAATGGTGTGTCTAAATCTGGTAGTACTGCAGCTTGAGTAGTTTTTGCAATACCAGTTTTGTTAATATTTTTGGTAATTGCTTTTTTCAAGGTTTCTGAAATGAATATGATGCAATATATAGCAAAACTTTTTAGAAATAAATTTTTTGATACAACAAGGAAATTTCAGATAAATTTTGAAAAACTTGATCAAACAAAAATTTTGATAAAAGAAACAAATTTAGAAGAAAAAACAAAAAAAATAGAACAAAAAGATAATAAACTAGATGAAGATTTGTTGAAAAATATAGAGGAGGGAAATTTACTTTAATAATTGATAATGTTTAATGGATAATTATTTACAATAAATTATCTATTATCAACTATCAATTAAAATGTAGTATTGTTTGAAAAAAACTTAAGAAAATATATAAAGGTGCAAACCTTTATTTTTTATTTATTATTGTGTCTAAATTTGTTCTTTTTGATGAAGTAAAAATAAATGAATATGTAAAAAAAAATAAACTTCAACCATTTAAGGTGAAGCAAATTTTTCATGAATTATTTAAAAATCAAAATATTGATTTGGACTCTATGACCACGTTGTCGAAGGATTTGAGAATAGATCTTGGCAAAAATTTTGATGTGATTAATTTGGAAATTGATAAGGTTTTGGAGGATAATCAAACTACAAAATTTTCTTTTAAAACAGAGGATTGATTCGTTATAGAAGCTGTATTGATGTATCATTGGAGTAAGCATGTAGAATGAAAGTTAAATAGGATTACATTATGTCTTTCTAGTCAAATATGATGTCCAATGTGATGTACATTTTGTGTTACAGGAAAAATGTGATTAACAAGAAATCTTACATGGCAAGAAATAATATCTCAAATTTTGTATGTAAATAATTATATAAAAGATAAGTTTGGTAAAAAAGAGGATGGTAGTTTACGAGCAGTTAGAAATGTTGTTTTTATGTGAATGGGTGAACCTCTTTTAAATTATGATAATGTAAAAAAATCTATAGAAATAATGCTTCAAAGAGACAGATTTTCTTTATCCAAAAGACATATTACTATTTCTACGGTTTGAGTAGTTTCTGGAATAAAAAAATTGATTGAAGATAAAATCGATGTTTGATTGGCTGTTTCTTTACATGCTCCAGATCAAATTTTGCGTCAAAAAATTGTTCCTAATGCAAAAGTTCATGAAATGAAAAATCTTATGAAAGTTTTGAAAGATTATGTTGATGCTACTGATAATAGAATATTTTATGAATATATTATGATTGCTTGAGTGACAGATGGAGATGAAAATGCTCAAAAATTAGTGAGATTATTAAAATGACAGCTTTGTCATGTTAATTTAATTCCTTACAATGAAAATCCTGTTGTAGACTACAAAGAGAGTAGTATGAATCAGATAAGAAAATTTAAAGATATATTGGAAAAGGGATGATTGACTGTAACGATACGTGATAGTATGGGTAGAGAGGTAAAGTCTGCTTGTGGTCAATTGGGATACGGGTCAGTTGGAAGTGATAAAATAATGAAGTGATAAAGTGATAAAATGATGAAGTGTCTGTCATTTCGACCGAAACGTAGTGAAGTGGAGAAATCTCTTTGGATTGAAAATTTTTGTTAAGAGATCTCTCCGCTCCTGCCTATCCGGTAGACAGGTCGGTCGAGATGACAAAAAGACATTTATTCAAAATGAAAAATGTGAGAGATGATAATTAAAATATTTAATAAGTTTGATATTTTTTGACTAATTTAATTGTGTTTTATATTGAAACTGTTTCTTTAAATCTTATATTATTTGATATAATTTTTACAATTTTTGTTAATTATGTTAATAAAATTAAATCATATATTGATTTTTGCTTTGATAGCGTTTTTTTTATGAATGTTTTTGTATCCAATATATATTAGAATTTTAAAAAAATTAAAAGCAGGTAAAACTATACGTGAAGATACTGTTACTGGAGAAAAATCTACAATATTTGCAAAGTTGCACAAACATAAAGCTGGTACTCCAACAATGTGATGAGGTTTGTTTATTGTTATCACAATTATAATGATTGCAATATCTTTGTTGGTGCAAAAATTATGATGGATAAATAATAGTTTGTTAAATAGACAAGAGACATATGTTATTTTGCTTTGATTTTTTGGTATGTGACTTATTGGTTTGCTTGATGATTTCTTGAATATAAAGTGATTTGGTAGAAAAAAATGACTTAGTGCAAAAGCAAAATTGATTATGATGTTTATTTTTGCTTGATTTATATCTTGGTGGTTTTTTGTTAAATTGGGTGTTGATTATATAAATTTTTGGCCATTATGATGAGAGGTTCATTTGTGAATATTTTTTCCAATAATTACTTTTTTAACTACAATTAGTATTGTAAACGCTATAAATATAACAGATGGTTTAGATTGACTTGCTGGTTGATTGATGGCTATAATATTGTTTGTTTTGGCTGCAGTTACACTTATGAATCAGACATATATTGCTACTACATTGGTAGCTATAGTGATAGCTATATTAGCTTCGTTTATGTTTTTCAATATATTTCCTGCAAAAATATTTATGTGAGATAGTGGTGCTTTTGCTATTTGATGACTTTTGGCATCTTTGATATATCTATTGAATATGAGAATGTGAATTTTTATACCATTTGTGATAATTTTTTGACTATTTATTGTTGATATAGGATCTAGTGCTTTACAAATATTTTGGAAAAAGAGATTTAAAAAGAAATTATTTGCTGTTTCTCCTTTGCATCATTTATTTGAAAATAGAGGTTTGCATGAAACAACTATTGTGATGAAAGCTTGGATGCTACAGGCAATATTGGCTGCTATTGCTATTGTTATGATATTTTACCAGATGAATTGAGCATTGATTAGATAATTGTGAATTGTGAGTTGTTAATTTTGATTAATTGACTATGAAAAAATAAAAATAAAATATGAAAGAATAATTGTTTTGTCATTACGAGGAGGAATATTATGACGATTTGGCAATTTGATTTTTATGATTATATAATAGATTATTACGCTGTCACTTCGTTTGGCTCATAATGACAGATAAGGAGTATTTATATTTTATGTTTATTAAATGCTTAATTGGATAAAAAAGAACTTAGTTATAATTACAAAAATATTTTTGTGAGTTTTATTATTACAGTTTTTTTTGCAAACATTTGTTACATTTGGAATAGGTTTAGAATCGTGATTTTGGACTTTGGTTTGGATGTGGAAAGAGTTTTTGATTGTTTGACTTTCTATATTTGTGATTTGGTTTTTAGCAAAAAAATATAAAAAAGATAAGTTAGAGAAGTTGTGGGAAGACTTTCCTTTAAAAACATTTGTATTTATGTTTTTTGTTACATTATTGGTAGCTTTTATAATGTCTATATTTCAGTCAAACATTGTTAATTTTGTACTATCTGTAAGATATAGTATGTTTGGTTTTTTTATATTTTTGTTGTTTTTTGTTGTTTCATATTTGTTTTTTGATAAAAAATCTGAAAATTTATTAAAACGATATAATAAGATAATTAAGTGGGTACTTGTTTGAGCCTTGTTTTGGTGGATTGTGATACGACTGGTCCCAAGTACACTTAGACATTTTGGTTATAATCAATGGAATTTTGAATGAGATGTGGGTATTAGACCTCCAGCAGCATATTATACACAATACAAAGAATGATTTGTTCGTAATCAATTTCTTTTTGAGAGACCAATTAGTTTATGATTTTTTTTGGTTGTATTTTGGCCATTATTTTTTGTGAGTATATTGTATAGAAAGTCTTATAAAAATTGGTTGTTGCGATGATGATTATATTGATTGATATTGCTCTCTACTTTTTCTAGAGCAGCTTGGTGAGCGTGGTTTTTGCAAACGATGATTATGTTTTTGATATTGTATTGAAAAGATTGGAAAAAATTAGCAATTAGAGTATTTTTGCCTATATTTTTATTGGTTTGATTGATTAGTTATTTTTGACATGATCAGATATTAAATAGAGAGTATTCAAACACATGACACTTGAATGAAGTTAAGATAGCTTTGCAGAAAGTGGGAGAGTCTCCATTTTTTGGTAAATGAGCAGCCAGTGCTTGACCTGCTTCTCATCATCTTTGAGAGGATAAAGAATATAATCCAGAAAATCAATATTTACAGATACGAATAGAATATTGATTGTTAGCTTTTTTATGATGGATGTTTTTGTATGTTTATTTGCATTTAATATGATTTTGGGCTTGGAAAGATAGTCGTATGGTTAAACAAACAAAAGATATGAGAAAGTTGTCTTTAATTATGATTGCTTTTTCATTATGACTGTTTGGTCTTAGTATAGAGTGATTAGTGTTACATAGTTTTGTAGATAGGATGATAGTTTATCCTTTTGTGTCATTGTTTGGGGTTTATTATGCTATTTATTATAAAGAAAAAAATAATTTAAATTAATAAAAAATAAAATTATGGAATTATTGTTGAGTCCAGTTGCATGGTGATCTCCCTTGTGAGTTGGGGTTTTTCTTCTTTGTTTGTGATGATTTATATATTTATTGAGTCTTGCGGACAAAAATAAACCAAAGAAGAAATAAATTAAATTAGGTTAAGAAAAAAAAACCCATTTTTGGGTTTTTTTAGTATTTTTAAAGTTAATTTTTTAATGGAGCGGGCGACGAGACTCGAACTCGCAACAGTCTGCTTGGAAGGCAGGAACTCTAGCCAATTGAGTTACACCCGCATATTGCTGTTTAAGGTTTTAATGGTGGGCCTACCTGGACTCGAACCAGGGACCAATCGGTTATGAGCCGATTGCTCTAACCAACTGAGCTATAGACCCGAAGTAGTTGAAAGTTAAACCACCGCCTTGGCAGGGCAAAAGTGAAAAGTTTAAAGTTGTTTGATAACTTTATAAACTTTTAATTTGATAACTTTTTACTGATTTTGTGTTGGTTAATTTTTTAATGGTGGGTGATACAAGACTCGAACTTGTGACCCCCTGCTTGTAAGGCAGATGCTCTAGCCAACTGAGCTAATCACCCATTTGATCTCACGGGGAATCGAACCCCGATTGTCCCGATGAATATCGGGATGTCCTAACTATTCCATTTGTTTAGTAATGTTTCAATATATTCTTTAGATTTACATCTTTTAATTTTTATTTCAAGTTGTCTAGCTTCAGAATAATTACTAAACTTTTTGTAACCTAATAGAGTTAGGGGTCTATAGGGTTTTGTACTTCTTACTCATCAATTGTTGTGTTTTTTGATTCTGTTTCCAAGATTAGTAGTTGATCAAGTATAGTACCTTCAATCATTCATTAATAATATATAAGTATATCCCATAAGATATAGATTGAATTCAAATGGTGATCTCACGGGGAATCGAACCCCGATTGGCGGATTGAAAGTCCGCTGTCCTAACCGTTAGACGATGAGACCGTAAATATCCAATGATTAGGTATGAGTATCAACTCCAATTGTCCCGATGAATATCGGGATGTCCTAACCGTTAGACGATGAGACCTTAAATTAGTCAAAAGTTTAAAGTTCAAAGTTTGAAGGCTTAAGACTAAGTGTTAATTTTAATGGCGGGATGGAAGGGACTCGAACCCTCGACCTCCTGCGTGACAGGCAGGCGTTCTAGCCAGCTGAACTACCACCCCACAAATTAGTGAAGAGATTAAGGTTTTTTAAACCCTAATAGCTGTATTTTTTTGATGGAGCCAGTGACGAGATTTGAACTCGTAACCTATCGCTTACAAGGCGAGTGCTCTACCGTTGAGCTACACTGGCAAGGCAACAAAATAATTTATTTTGTTGTTTTTTTAGTTGTGTCAAATAACTTTGCCATGTTTGATTTTTTTCTAGATCAATTTTTCTTTTTGATAATTCATGTTTTTACACACTTATCAATATATTTATATATTTTATCTAGATCATCTTGAGTTACTTTTTCTCAGTTTTCTATAGATTTTTTGAATTTTTTGATCGCCATTTTCATTCTAAGTTTAAACTCAAAATTTCTTTGACGTAATTTTATAGATCTTTTTGCTGCTTTTTTTGCTGATTTAATTATAGGCATTCAAAAATGAATCAAATATTAAAACTTTTATTGTAAATAATTCTCCGGGGGAGGGGCTCGAACCCACGACCCAATGATTAACAGTCATTTGCTCTACCGACTGAGCTACCCCGGAATATTTGGTAGAGATAGATATAGTGATTCATAACTATTTTTCAACACATTTTTGGGTCACTATATTTTTAGTTTTATGATTATAATTTACCGAGAACAGGATCATGTTCAGCAGTCTTGCCGAATAAAAACCTGCACGCCTTTGCATATATATGATATGAAAAGAGTAACAATTTACCGAGAACAGGACCATGTTCGGCAGTCTTGCCGAATAAAAACCTGCACGCCTTTGCATATATTGATATGAAAAGAGTAATAATTTACCGAGAACAGGACTTGAACCTGCACGCCTTGCGGCACCTGGTTCTAAGCCAGGCGTGTCTACCAATTCCACCATCTCGGCTGATGTGGTCAGAGTGTAGAGTGCATAGTGCAGAGAAATTAACTCCGCATTCTGAACTATGAATTCTGAACTTTAAACTAATTTTGGGACGCTAGGATTTGAACCTAGACAAACGGAGTCAGAGTCCGTGGTCCTACCGTTAGACGACATCCCATGATTTGGAATGTTTTTTTGGTTGCGGGGGATGGAGTTGAACCACCTATCTTCGGGTTATGAGCCCGACGAGATACCGTTTCTCTACCCCGCAATGTAAATTTTGAGGTCAGAGTGCATGATGCAGAGTTTTATTTGGTAATTTTGCTTTAATAATCTCTGAATCCTGAACTCTAAATTTATAACTATTTTGGGGAACTAGGATTCGAACCTAGACTGACGGAGTCAAAGTCCGCTGTCCTACCATTAGACGATTCCCCATTTTTTATCAATATTTGATAAAGTTTAAAAAACCCCATTTATTTGGGAACTGGATATTATATAACAATTTGTTAGTTTATTTCAAGTCAAAATTTTTTAGTTTTGTATTATATTTTCTCTTGAAAAATGTACTAAAAAAATTAATAATACTTCAGACATATTTTTTTATATATATAAAAGGTATAATGTGAAAAATTGAAAGAACTTTGGTTGTATTAAAACCAGATGCAATATGAAGATCAGTTATTTGAGATGTTATTAGTAGATTTGAGAGAGCTGGTTTACATATAGTTGCTATGAAAATGGTAAAACCAGATGCAGAGTTTTTTAAATGACACTATGAAGGTATAGGTCAGTTGTGAACAAGAAAATGAGAGAAAATTTTGAATAGGGTTATAGATGATATGATGGCTACTCCTGTTCTTGCTATGGTAATAGAATGAGTGGAAGTTGTGGAATATGTTAGAAAACTTGTATGACCTACAGAACCAAAATCAGCTATGCCTGGTACTATTAGATGAGATTTTGCACATATATCTTATGCTTATGTAGATAATAATCCATGAGCTTCTGTTTATAATTTGATACATGCGTCTGCAGATTCTTCTGAAGCAGAACAAGAAATAAAACATTGGTTTAAGCCAGGAGAAATGTTTGATTATGATCCTTTGCACTCAAATTATACTAGATAATAAAAAGTTGCACCTAGTTACAAAAAATATTTTAATTTTATGAGTTTTAAAAAAATGAAAAAGTGAATACATTCTGAATATAATAAAGATGTGAAAGTTCAATGTATATGTGGAGCTGAGTTTACTGTAAATACTACGGTTCCTTGACCAATAAAAGTAGAAACATGTTATCAATGTCATCCTATTTTTAACAAAGATAAAGTTGTTAAAAAGGTTATAAAATGAAGAATGGAAAAATTCTTAGAAAAGCAAAAGAAAATGGATGAGATGAAGTCAAAATCTAAATAAACTATACTTTTTTTGGTGCTTTGTTTTAAGTACTGAAATAAAAATTTATGATTAGAAGATCTGTAATAAAAAAAAATATAAACACTTCTCAGATCCACCATGTTATTGGACACAATGGAAGTGTTTTTTTAAAGATTTTTTTTAAGTATTTAATTATACTTTTATCAAGTCTTCTGATTTTTTTGTTGTTAAAAAACTATATACAATGGGAATATCTTCCTTGGATTTTTGTTTGAATTGGATTGATATTGTTTACAAAATTTTGTATTGATTTTTTTAATATATATTTAGATGCTTTGGTTATGACCGATGCTGGTGTTGTTTTATATCTTTGGGAATGATTATTGGAATATAGGACAGAGACTTTTGATCGAGATAGAATAGAAACTATATCTCACAATCAAGATGGTATATGGGACAAAATGTTTTTGAGATGAGATATAACTATTAGATTAGAACATGGTATAGAATTTCCTTTTGAAAATATTACTAAACCTAAAAAACAAGCATCAAAAATATTACAATTAAAAGATCGTTTTCTTTTAAATAAAGACTATCAAGAAGATACTGTTTCTGATAATAAAAAATTTGATGTTTTAGTAGAGGCTTTATGAGAGGTAGTAAAAGACTATATAGATAAATGAGAAAGAAATAAAAATGATGATTTTTATGAAGATTATGATTATGGCTGAGAAGAGGAATACTAACTAATGGTATTTTAAGAATTTTGAATAATTATTATTTTATAAATAAAGCTATAATCAGATGGAAAAGATATTAAAAATATGAAATATGACATGGTTTCATTCTTCTAATCCAACAGCAAAAGATTTGGAAGAGATAAAAGATACTTATGATTTGCATGAAATTATAGAGGATGATTTGTCAGAGACAAATACTCAAGATAAAATAGATATATACGATGATTCTATGTTTTTGGTTTTACACTTTCCAAAATTTAATAATAGAACTAAGACTTATTTCACAAATGAATTTAATATAATTTTGTGAAAAAATTTTATAATATCTTTGACTAAATATGAAACAAATCATATAGATAAGATTAGAGAAGAATATTTTGAAGATTTAAGGGAAGGTAAAGAAGATTTTAAGGTTTCTCCTTATTATATTTTGTATGTTATGATAGATGTTATGTATGATAAGGTTTTGTCTGGTTTAAATAAGTTTAATAAGGAATTAAATAATATAGAATCTGGTATATTTGAATGACAAAAATTAAATCAATCACTGATAGAGAGGTTGTTGATTAAAAGGCGTAATAGTATAGTATTAAAGCATATAATGATACCTCAAGAAGAAATACTAGAAGAATTAAATAAGGTTACTTTAAAGAAATATTCATGAGATCTTGATGTTTATTTTGAAGATCTTCAATATAAGCAAGATAGAGTAATGAACTATATATCTACAGTTAATGAAAATACAGAAACACTTTCTGATACTTACAATTCTTTGATGTCAATCAAAACCAATTCAATGATTTCAATACTTACTATATTTACTGCTATAATTTGAATAATGACATTTATTACTGGTCTTTATGGTATGAATGTTTCTTTGCCATGACAAAATTATATATATATGTTTTCTTTGATAATATGATGAATGATTTTTATAGCGGTAGTTACTTTGTTTTTCTTCAAAAGAAAAGGGTGGCTTTAGTATTTTAAATATCTTTTTGCATTTGTTTTTTGAATCAATA